>JASFEV010000184.1:0-9344 GCA_050124655.1 Desulfobacterales bacterium | reverse complement strand
TCGTTCTGATTGCTGTGATCGTAGTTCTGCTCAAGTACTGGGACTATGTCACCAATCCCTGGACGCGAGACGGACAGGTACGCGCTCAGGTCGTTCAGATTACGCCCCGGGTATCGGCCCCGATTGTCAAGTTGCCGATAGCAGACAACCAGCCTGTCAAGACTGGTGATTTGTTGTTCGCAGTTGACCCACGTACGTTTGAAGCGACACTGGATCAAAAGCGTGCCCAGCTTGACAATACCCGCGACGAAATCGAAGCCCTGGAAAAGCAAGTCGAGGCCGCTCAGGCTGATGTTGAGGCTGCCAACGCCAACATCAAACGGGCGGAAGCCGCCATAAGAGCCTATACCGGCCGGGTCGAGCAGGCTGAGGCGGAATATAAGCGTCAGCAGATACTGGATAAAGAACGGGCAACATCAAAAAAGAAGGTCGAGGCGGCCAGAGGTGATTACATCGCCGTTGTGAATGAAAAAGCCAATGCGGAGGCCCAGTTGTTGGAAGTGAAGGCCCAGCTGAGCGAAGCTCAAGCGAACCTGGCCAAAGCACGGGCCGATCTGGGGGCACCGGGCGAACAGAATGCCAAGCTGCGCCTGGCCAAGGCAGAGGTTCGCGAAGCAGAGCTCAATCTGGAGTTTACGCAAGTACGCGCGCCGGTGGACGGCTATGTGACCAACCTGAATCTGAGACTGGGCAGCCAGGCGGTCGCCAACCAGCCGGCCCTGGCGCTGGTGGATGTCAACAGTTTCTGGATTCACGGCTTTTTCAAGGAAAACTATATCGCGGACATGCGCGAAGGAGACCGGGCCATCGTTACCCTCATGACGTACCCGGACACACCGCTGGAGGGGCATGTTGACAGTCTGGGATGGGGCATTGCCCAACAAGACGGCAGCACCGGTTCTGATTTGCTGCCCAATATCAGCCCAACCTTTGAGTGGATCCGTCTGGCCCAGCGAGTGCCGGTGCGCATTCACCTCGACCAGGTGCCCGAAGAAGTGAAACTTCGCGTGGGCACCACTGCGTCGGTTCTGGTGATGACCGGAACCAGCAAGGAAACGGACAAGAAAAAGGCGGTGGCGGCACCGAAAGCTTTGCAGTGAAAAAATATTCGAAGTTCAATCTGTTTTAAGCGGAGGAATATATGCCAGCGTTATTGTTCATTAAAAAACACTACTCCTTCGGCCGGGTGGGGTTGTTGATCCTGGCGTATATAATCACTGGCTGCACCATGGTGGGACCCGATTACATCAAGCCGACTGCACCGGAGCCGCAGGAATGGCTGGAATCAGCGGATGCCAACATTCAAAGCAAGGCGGCCGACTTCAGCACATGGTGGATGGTGTTCAACGATCCCATTTTGAATGCGCTGGTCCAAAGCGCCTATGAGCAAAATTTAACCTTACAGGCAACCGGCATTCGTATTTTGCGAGCCCGGGCCCAGCTGGGCATCGCCATCGGCAATCAGTACCCGCAAACCCAGCAGGGCACCGGTGATGCCACAGCGGAACGGACCAGCCGTAATTTACCTAATGCGGCCTCGGCCGAACGTTTTGCATATGTTTACGACGTGGGCTTCGATGTGGCCTGGGAACTGGACTTCTGGGGCAAATTCAGACGGTCCGTCCAGGCGGGTGTCGCCGATTTGCAGGCTTCGATTGCCGATTATGACGACAATCTGGTTTTTTTAACCTCCGAGGTGGCCCGGGTCTATATCGCCTTGCGGACCTCTGAAGAGCGGCTGAAAGTGGCATACGATAATGTAAAAATTCAAACCGAATCCTTGCGACTGGCACAGGCCCAGTTTGACGCCGGGGCGGTCACCGAACTGGATGTCTTCCAGTCCAGGGCCCTGCTGCGCAGCACTGAGGCCACCATCCCAGGGCTCGAAACCGACATTCGCCAGGCCAAAAATGCGCTCGCGATCCTGCTGGGCAAACTTCCTGGGAAAATTGATGCCATGCTGGCTGAACCGCGGGGCATTCCACAGATACCGGCTGAGGTTGCGGTGGGCATTCCGGCTGAATTGCTACGCCGACGGCCCGATATTCGCCTGGCTGAGCGTCAACTGGCGGCTCAAAGTGCCCAGATCGGCGTGGCCAAAGCGGATCTCTTTCCCCGGTTTTCGCTGTTTGGCTCGATTGGATACACCACCGCCGGCAGCACCAGCCCGCCCCAGTCGCGGAATGCCGGTCTTGGCGATCTTTTTGAAGGGCGAAGCTTGGGGTACTCCGCGGGCCCATCGTTTAGCTGGGATCTGTTTAATTACGGGCGGATTACCAACAGCATCCGCGTGGAGGATGCGCGCTTCCAGGAACTGGCAGTGGATTATGAGAACACGGTGCTGGAAGCGGTTCAAGAAGTGGAAGATGCCATGACCGCTTTTTTGCGCTCCCGGGATGAGATCAGGTTTTTAGCCGATGCGGTGGCGGCCTATAAAAGCTCGGTAGCTTTATCAACGCGGCAGTACAAAGAAGGCGACGTGGATTTTCAGCGAGTGCTGGATGCCCAGCAAAACCTGGTGCAACAGCAGGACAATCTGGTGACCACCAACGGCGATGTCGGCCTGAACCTGATTTCCCTGTACAAGGCCCTGGGCGGCGGCTGGGAAATGCGGACCGGCAAGGATTTTGTGCCCGACAGCATCAAAGCGCAGATGAAAGAGCGCACCAACTGGGGTGATTTGCTGTCGCCCGCTGAACTGGAATTTCCGCCGTCTGAAGAGGTTGACAATTTATTCAATCGACCGGATTGGTAATAACGCTGGATCCGTTTACGGCTCCAGCGTTATTCGTTATTTGTTATTGGTTAGTGGTTAGTGGTTACGGTTGGCCAGTTGAGTCCGCCTCCGGCGGATTGAGCCCGAAAAATAAAAATCCGCCTCATATTATTTCTTTGACCCGCGAACGGGTCAACGGGCAACGGGCTCAACCTTAATATGTGAAAAGCATTTGCGAATAACGAATAACTATTAACCATTAACTAAAAAACCAGAGGTTTTTTATGTACCAGACGTTAGCCATTCTGGCGCTCTTTACGCTTGTCTATAGTTCGATAGCCGGGCGTGTTGAGCGCTCCTGGATCAGCGGCCCGATTATATTTACTCTTTTCGGTCTTCTCATCGGCCCGATCGGTCTGGATCTGCTGTCGTTCAAAGCAGAACGGGAAACCATCAAAGCCCTGGCCGAGTTGACCCTGGCGCTGGTGCTGTTCACGGATGCCGCCGGTGCCGACATCGGTGTGCTCAGAAAGGCAAAGGCCCTGCCCATTCGTCTGCTGCTGATCGGCCTGCCCCTGACTATACTGCTGGGTTTCGGGGTGGGCATGATCCTCGTCGAAACGCTGTCCCTGTTCGGTGTGGCCCTCGTCGCCACCATGCTGGCGCCGACTGACGCCGCGCTGGGCAAAGCCGTTGTCACAAATGAAGAAGTGCCGGATGGGGTCCGTCAGGGGTTGAATGTGGAAAGCGGTTTAAACGATGGTATCTGCGTGCCGATTTTGTTCGATTTTCTGGCCCTTGCCACGGGAAAGGCCGGTGAGGAGGGTCCCTGGCACCTTGCTGTGATGCTGGTCGCCGAAGAGATCGGCATCGGTTTGGCCGTCGGTCTGGTCCTGACCACCCTGGCGACTCTGCTCTTGAAGTTTGCGTGGAGGCAAAAGTGGCTCACCCACACCTGGATTCAGATCCCGGTCGTAGCCATGGCGCTGGGTTGTTTTGGCGTTGCCCAGTTCCTGGGCGGCAGTGGTTTTATCGCAGCGTTTTCAGGCGGTCTTCTTTTTGGCATACTGGCAAAGCAAGCCCGGGATGAATTTTTGCGCGCCGCGGAAGGCACCGGCGACACCATGGCACTGATTACCTGGGTGATCTTCGGCGCCGCCGTGGTCGGTCAGGCAGTGGGTCACTTTAACTGGCAAATTTGGCTCTACGCCATTTTAAGCCTGACCCTCATCCGCATGTTGCCGGTTTTCCTTTGTCTTATCGGTATGGGCGTGAGCACCGAGGGTAAGCTCTTTATGGGCTGGTTCGGTCCCCGGGGGTTGGCCAGCATTGTGTTCGCCGTCATCGTCGTAGAGGCCGATGTGCCCAACAGTGGCGTCATCGCCGCGACTGCGGTGTGTACCATCATGCTCAGCATCCTCGGCCACGGAATCACTGCCAACCCTTGGGCCAGGGGGTTTGGTGAGCGCTTTCGCAAGGCACATGGTGGCTCCAGCGCAGAACAATAAAGATTTCAGTGCCGCTTATCACGCCTGTATGATTTTAGGATATACCCGAAGATGTGAACACTATGACCGGTTCACGAGAAAACCAGGGGGATAACCATGTTAGTCCGTTTCACAAACCATTTCTTTCAGATTGTCTGGCATGTCAAATCTGTTATTCTGGCGCTGATCGCATTGATCGTGGCCGGTGCCGGAGCGATTACTCTTTTTGAGAAGATGCCTTTTGCAGACACGCTGTACTTTGCCTTTGTCACGGGGTTGACGATCGGTTACGGCGATATTGTTATGAAAACGCCTGGCGGGCGGTTTATAGCCCTCCTGATCGGTTTTGTCGGAATTCTTTTTACAGGATTGATGGTTGCCATATTGGTATACGGCGTTCGTGAAAGTCTGGAAGAATCGCACAAGCGTGGTTGAGAAAGACACCCGATGGTTTTTGTCCTGAAAGTGATTATTATAAAGTTTGCTCATTTCCAATTGATAGATATTTGAAAGGAGAAGAACAAAATGGCGAAAGAAAAAGTTAAACATTTGAGCGGCGTCTTTGCTTCGGTATTCGCCCACCACGGACACATTACCAAAGAAGAAGCTAAAGACATCAGCGGCCTGGAGGATCATGAATTTGAAAAAGCATATGAAAAAGCATCCAATATCGCTGATAAAGTCATGCAGCATGAAGGCGATAAGATGGATAAGTTCCTGGAGCATTTCGCGAAAGCGATCGAAGAGCATATGGAGCACTACGGCGGGAAGTTGTTCCAGTGAAGCTGTCGCTTCAAGGTTCAGGGTTCAGGGTTCAGGGTTTAAAAGGTATGGGGCTTCGCCCCATGGTCTTTCGACTTAGCTAACCGCCGTCGTTAAAGCTATGGCTGTTAAGAATCTTCGAAGGGACAAGACGGAGGGTAAGCAGGTGTTACCGTTTTGGCCGCTGGCTTCTCGCTACTAGCTGCTGGCTATGAGCCACGGACACATGGAGGAGACTACCGATCTTTCTTCGACGAGTTCACTGAAAAAGAGTATTCGCGATGAACTTCCTTAGGGCCATAATCTCAGGAATTATGATGGCGGAACCGATTACTGCAGTCTAAACCAGCTGAAGAAACACTGAATCCAGAGCCTCTTAACGCTTGTACCCATATAAGGAAAGATAGAACCCAATGCGCTGGAAATGGTTTTTGGGAATTTGTGCGTTTTTGATCATCGTCTTGCTGGTGGCGGTTTATGTGTACCTGAATACTTTTGACTACAATAAACTCAAGCCCCGCATTGCGCGCATGGTCAAAGATGCCACCGGGCGCGAATTGAATCTGGCTGGCGAAGTCGATCTGGCGATCGGGTTTTCGCCAGCGCTGGTCGTGACAGATGTCGCCTTTGCCAATGCGCCCTGGGGCTCACAGCCCCAAATGATTAAGATCGAGACGCTTCAGGCCCGGGTGCGGTTGCTGTCCCTGCTGCATAGAGAAGTGGAGGTGCAGAATATCGGTCTCACGGGTGTCGATATTCTGCTGGAAACCGATTCAAACGGAAAAGGCAACTGGGAATTCATTGCTGAAGATCGGAAGGGCAACAGCACGGAGGGCTTCACATTTGTGAATATAGATATAGACGCTGTTCAAATTAAAAACCTGCGTTTTGCATATCGCCAGGGCAAGACAGCGCCCACAACTCAATATACGCTGGCCAGCCTCGATGTGGCCAGGAGTGACAGCGAAAATGAGCTCACGCTCAACCTGAAAGCGGATTATAACAACCAACCGATTGCACTTTCCGGTAAAATTGGACGGATTCACAGTTTGTTTACACACCAGCGTTTTCCACTGAATCTGTCGGGGACGCTTTCGAACGCAACCGTTAAGATCGACGGAGCGATTGACGATTTCCTTAATCTTCAAGGCATCGATCTGAAAGTGAATGCTTCCTGCCAGGATCTGTCGGCAATCGGGCCGATCATCGGGCAGGCGCTTCCAAAAACCGATCAATTTGCGCTTAAAGGGCGCCTGACGGGCTCAGCAAAAGCCTTATCGCTTAAAGAAGCTCAGGGCAGTGCCAGTCGGGACAGCCTGCGTTTCACCGTGAACGGAACGGTCAAAGATTTTTTCACGCTTGCTGGCATGGACCTGCAGTCCAGGTTAAGCGGCACGGATCTGACCGAGTTTGGTGTCGTCATCGGAGAAAAACTGCCGGCAACCGATCAATTTGAGATTCAAGGCCGCCTGACTGGCTCCACCGACGTACTCGCTCTGCAGGCGGCACAGGGCAATGCCGGGCGGGGCAGTATGCGCCTAAACATAACGGGTACGGTCAAAGATCTGCTCACCTTAGACGGGATGGATCTGCAGTCCAGATTAAACGGCAGGGAACTGGCTGAAATCGGACCGGTGATCGGTTCAAAGCTGCCCGAACTGGGCCCCTTTGAGGTTAACGCTAAGGTTTCGGGATCCTCAAAGGCCATCTCATTTAACGCGATTTCGGCGATGGTCGAAAAGAGCGATTTTAAAGGCCTGGCCAAATTAGAGTTTCTCAAGCGCCCCAAAATTAGCGCAAGCCTGGAGTCGTCGGTGATCGATTTCACAACCCTGATGAAAAGTTTGGAAAATGGTAAACAAAAACCTGTTGATAAAGAAAACCAAAAGCCCCGATTGTTTTCGGATGCGCCCCTGCCCCTGGATCTCCTCAAAAAATTGGACGCCGATATCGTATTAAAAGCCAGGAATATCCGCGTCAAAGAGGCGCGTCTTGATTTCGGTCGCCTGGCGCTTAAACTCAAAGACCATGATTTCAGCGTCGATAAGCTCGAAGCGACCTACAAGGAGACCAAAATTTCGGGAAACCTACAGATTACGGCTGACACACCCCCGCAGGTGGCGACTCATTTTTTGGTTCAAGACTTCAATCTGGGCGATTTTCTCAAAGAAACCGGCAAGAGCGATCAGGTTCGAGCCACCATTGATATCGCGGCCCACGGAAAAAGCAGCGGGGATTCGGTTCATAGCCTGATGATGAATCTGGACGGTGCAATCGGTATTGTAATGGGTGAAGGTTACCTGACCAAATACCTCGATATGCTCTCTTCAGGTTTAACCCACAAGGTCTTCCAAATCTGGAAGCCGCACAAAGCCGTCGATCAGATCGAATGCGCTGTGGTGCAGTTCGATTTCAATGACGGCGTGGCCGCCAGCCGGGCTTTTGTGTTCGATACCCGGGCCGGTGTCCTGACCGGTGAAGGTGACATTAACCTGGGCACCGAGAAGATTAATTTTTTGCTGGTGCCAAAGCCCGCATCTCCCGAGTTTAGCTTTTTAACCAATCTGCGGGTCAGCGGCACGGTCATGGAGCCTCATGTGGGCATAGACAAGGCCTCAGCCTTAACCCGGGGCGCCAGAGCCCTCAGTGCCCTGCTGGTCGGCCCCATAGGATTGCTGGCACCGTTCGTTCACCTGGGAGCGCACAAAGCGCACCCGTGTAAAGTTCAGAGCATCGGGCAATTGGGGCTAAAAACGCCTGCACAAGACGAGCAACAAGATTCATATTTACAGAAAGACAACCATGCGATTATTGAAACCCAAACACCTTGGCGATAAGATTTTCGGCTACACCATGCTGTTTTATCTGGCGGTGGTCTGCGCGATCACACTTTGGCTGATTGAAGAAAATTACCGCAGCGCCAGGCAGGGCGTTTTGCGGGAACTCAAAATTTACGAAAGCACCTTCAGCCAGCCGCTGACGGAAAACGTCAGATCCATGGACATGGACCGCCTGTCAACCCTGGTCCAGGGGATTGTTCAAATTCCGCAAATTGTCGGTGTTCGCATTATCGATCCCAACACCGGCCGAATTCTGGCCCGCAGGGGCTGGGTGCCCCATCCCAGGGATGGTACGCACAGATATTACCGACAGGATGGCACGATTACAGATGCTCCGGATGATAATAAAATCAGCAGTAGTTTTGACTATCGTTTTCGGCTGGTATATCAAAGAGGAGACAAAAAAGAAGGTGTCGGAGAGGTCACCTTCTTTTCCGATACCGGTGTCATCATAGACCGTATCAAATATCGGGTCGTCCTGATGATCGTGGGCGCCGCCGCCCAGATTGTCTTGCTCTGGATTTTCTTTTCCTGGATCAGCCGGCGCTTTCTTTCGCGTCCCCTGCTGCGCTTAAAGGACTCGGTTGAATCCTTTGATCTCAATAAACCGGAAGCACCAGCGGAAGCCCTGCTCATCGACGGCGAAGATGAGCTGGCCGTTCTGAGCCGTGCATATTCGGCCATGCAAAAGCGTTTGGTTGAGACGATTCGCTCACTTAATCAAAACCAGCGTGAGCTGCGCCATCTCAATGAAAACCTGGAAGCCAAGGTGGATGAGCGCACTGTCGAATTGCAGGAAAAACAGGTCCAACTCGAAGAAGCAGTGGAACGCTCCCGGCTGCTGCTGGATTCTGCCGGCGAGGGCATCTTTGGCGTCGACCTGGAGGGCAAAGTGGCCTTTATTAATCCGGCGGCCAACCGAATGTTGGGATACGGTCCGGATGAATTGATCGGGCAGTATGTTCATGAGAAAATTCATCATTCCCACGAAGACGGGACCTCATATCCAAAAGAAAAATGCCCCATGTTTTTAACGTATTCAACCGGTACCGATCATCAGATTAGCGATGAAGTCCTGTGGCGCAAGGACGGTACGCCTTTTCATGTGGAATACACCAGTATGCCGATAAAAAAAGACGGCCGGGCCGTCGGCGCCGTTGTCACGTTCATGGATATCACCGAACGCAAGATAATAGAGACCGCCCTGCTGGCGGAACGCGAGCAGCTGCAGAAGATCCTGGACAACAGCCCGGCGGGTGTCGGTATTTCCACCGACGGTGTCGTCCGTTTCGCCAACCCGCGGTTTGTCGAACTTTTTGACCGTAAAGTCGGACAGACGGCGCAGGAGGCCTACGTCAACCCGGAAGATCGCAAGCAGATGCTGGCAGAACTCAGTAGATCTGGGGTGGTGCGCGATGTCGAGCTGCAAACCTACGGCCCCGGGGGCAAGATTTGCGATACCCTGGCAACATTCATCCGGACCGAATACGAAGGCCGCACCGGCGTTCTGGCCTGGATGGTGGATCTAAGCGGCCCCAA
>JASFEV010000183.1:0-9392 GCA_050124655.1 Desulfobacterales bacterium | reverse complement strand
ACATTGAGAATATGCAAGTATTTATTAAATTCCAGATATGTTATGGCTATCTCAAATTTTTGAAGGTGCCCGGAAAGCCATAGATTTTGGAAATACATCATGTTTTAAATAGGATGCGAAGCATGTTGAGCCCAGCAGATAGTACAGGTTTAGAAAAGGGTTAACATCAGACGGTTTTTCACGTTTTGTTTTGTAGTTTTTTGACCAGGTAGCCAACCAGCAGCTGCAAGACACCGAAACCGAAGGTCAGCATTAGCACCCATATCAGCCGTGCCAACCATACAATATATTCCTCATCGCTGAGGCCACGGGTGTACTGCGGCATCGGCAGGATAACAGCCACAACAGAAGCCAGGATGAATGCCTTGACCGCCAATCCAAGAAAACGCCTCATCTTGTCGTTGGTTTTTGCCATAATGATCGGATTAATCAGCGGAGAGGTGCACCAGCTGGATTAACTCGTTAGAATTCTTATTCCCATTTTTATTCTATATGTTCTTTAGCCGTTTTGAGAGCAAGCGCTTTGTCCTTTGTAAACAAGCGCCACTTCATTTTTGATGAATGAATACCTGCTTTCCTGTCTTGACCTTTGCTTAGAAACCAATGTCCAAATCGTTCGACCTTAGAAAAGGGATGGTTACCTGTACAGAGAAGCCCGCAAGGATTCTCTTCTTTGAAATAAAGAGTTTCATCTGGGACAGCATCAAAAGAAATATCTTTGGGCAATTCAATTTGAGATACATCCACTTTTTCTGCTTCTTTTTCATCTAACCAGTCTGAAATTTTCATTTGATTTATTTCTCCTTCAAAAATCTAACATAGGTAGGCGGAATCTACGATGTTCAATATTATAGTTTTTATATAGCAAAAAATTTGAGATCTTTTAATATTCTAAAAACTCTACTGAACGCTCAGTATATCTAGCATAAATCACCGATGTCCGATACATCAAAACACAGATTGAGAATAGCTAAACTTTAACTGAATTGCAGATATCATCTGTGTTCAATCAACGCATATCTTTTATCCGCGCCCAATAGCATCGCGGGAAGTGATAGAAAAGCAGGAGCATGACGATCAGCACGGGGAAACCGGACGCCGTGCAGATCATTTGAATACTCTTAGCGGTTACTTTAGTTGCGAATCGGTAAAATGACTGCTTTAGCAACTGTTTGTGGAGCTGTCATTGGCAGTTTTCGCTCTTTTGCCCCCTACCCTTTGCGGTATGCTTATCTTTTATGTCTTATGTCTTCCGGTCTCTATCATCTGTCTTCTGATCTCTGCTTGCCACAGCGAAGCTTGAGCGAAGACGGGTTCTCCGTTTTTTTCCTCTGTCTTCTGTTTTCGATCTTCTGACCTTTTTTTTACTCCCCCCATAGCGCATCCCTTAACCCTGAGGTGCGTTGAATTTTTCTGGTCACTGCGCCACGTAAAATATCGGGTGTTCCCCAGATGGTGATTTTTCGGCGTGCGCGGGTCAGCGCTGTGTAGACCAGTTCACGGTTTAAGAGGGGAACGTCTTTGTTCGGCATGATCAGCAGCACATCGTCGAATTCAGATCCCTGGCTTTTGTGAACCGTCATGGCATAAACCGTTTCATGTGTCGGGAGTTGATGCGGCAGGAAGCGGCGGACACCGCCTTCAGGCGCGCGAAAATAGACGCCCAGTTCCCCCTGCGCGGCACCAGCCGGCGGCAAAGTGGTTCCGATGTCGCCATTGAACAATCCCAACGGGTAGTGGTTGCGGGTAATCAAGACCGGTCGGCCGGCATACCATGGATTGTCAGCGTTTGGATCCGGCTGGATTAAATGATGGCGGCTTAAAACCTGCTCTGCCAGTCGATTGATCGCCTGAACACCCCATGGCCCGATATTGAGGGCACACAGAATCTTGAAGTTTTCCAAAAGACGTAAGGCTTCCGCCGGATCGCGGGCGGTTAGATAGGGTCGATAAGCGCCGACTATTTGTTCGGAGAGCACTTCCTTCAGGTGGGCATCTGATTTCAGGCGTCGCCAGACAAGGGATTTTTCGGCGGCATTATCCAGAATGTCAAGGGCCGCATCCGCATCCCCTTGGTTGACCGCCCGGCTTAAGGCCCCGATGCCACTGGCGGAATCAAACCGATAGCTTTTGGGCAGTACCACGATCGAATCTTGCAGGCCGTATTCGACTTTAGCCGCTGGCACGATCGGGTCTAGATTTTCTCCGGTTAATTCCGCAAGTTGATTCTTAAACGGCGCTGAAAAGCTGTGCATGCTATCGCGGTCACAGATATCTCCCAAAACCGAACCTGCCTCAACGGAAGCCAGTTGGTCTTTGTCTCCGATAATGATGAGCCGCGCTTTTTCAGGGACCGCACGCAGCAATTTAGCCATCAAGGCCAGATCCACCATCGATGCCTCATCAACAATCACCGCATCGGCCAACAACGGGTTCTCTGCATCGAAATGAAAATAGGGAGACCCTTTTATGGGTTTGAGCATCCGGTGAATCGTGAATACTTGAGAGGGAAATGCGCTCTTGACGGTCTCAGCGCAATTCACGCGATCCCGGGCCTGCTCCAAGGTGTCCTGTAAACGGGCAGCAGCTTTACCCGTTGGGGCGGCCAGATAAATTTTAAGCTGCTGATCGGCGAACAATTCGAGCAGCAATGCCAGCACTTTGCTGACGGTAAACGTTTTGCCGGTACCCGGACCGCCGGTGATCACGCAAAAATGCTTTAAACAGGCAACCGCTGCCGCTATTTTTTGCCATTCCATTGTTTGCGGCTTGGTTTTGGGAAATAAGCGCTCCAGGATCATTTTAAGATGCTCAACATCAAGATCAGGTAGGGGTTTTTCAATTCTGCGTTTAATCGAATTGACAATGGTCTGCTCATACTCCCAGTAACGGTAAAGATAGAGACGATGGTGGGTATCCAGAATCAACGGCCGGATTTCTCCGGGGCTGCCGACCGCCGGGCTGGCTTTCAATTTTTCCAGCCATTCCTCAAGTTGTGGACACACCACTGCTAATTGCTCATCTTGTCTGTCCATCAGGTGTTGACCGGCAGTTGTTTCAAGATCAAGGCAGATATCGCCTTGAGCGGTCGCATGGCTCAACAAAGCGGCGGCTAGACCTAAATCCGCGTCTGGACCCGCAGCGTAATGATCGATAAATCTGGCAAAGTGAACGTCGAATGCTGACAGCCGACCCTGCATTTGAAGATTTTTAATAATGGTTTTATTCATATCATTTCTTTGTCGATGTTCTATCTGGAACGAACTGAATTATTTACCACGAAAGCACGAAACTTTAAAAACACGAAAAAGAGATATTCATTTCGTACTTCACTGCCTTCGTGTTTTCGTGGTTATAAAAAAAGTTATGCTGATATTCATGGCAATTTTTCAAAATCCGGGATGAGCGTTTTTCCCAGAGCATTGATGAGGGTTGCTTTGGGACGATCACAGTAAATGCCAGAATCCGGGCTACGGCGCTGGTCAATTCCCCGGATAAATACGTACACAACACCGCCAAAATCAGATTCATATCGGAATGCGGGATTTCTCAGGCGCAAATACTGGCAGAGCGCCAGCACGTAAAGATGATACTGTAAAACATAAAATTCCGTGCGCATGACATCGCCCAGCACATCTCGCCGATAATGATCAATCGTAGGACCCAGATAGTTGGACTTCCAGTCTAAAAGAAAAAACCGTTCCTGGTGCTGCAATACCAGATCCATATACCCTTTCATAAAGCCGGCCACTGGACTGAATGTCAGTTTCTCCATTTGGGTTGGTAAATCCGGGTCGGTTGCGATGGCGCCATGCTGTTTGAAGACAGACTGCAGCGTAGACGGCTGAATCGTGTTCAAAGGAAAATAAAATTCCATCTCATTGATGCGGTGTTCAAAATCGATCGTAGATAACCTCAACTCCGGTTTTTCAGTCGTTAACGGAACATGGAGTACATTGGTGATGGTATCGGAAACGACAGGATGCCAGGAGCTGTCAAAGCCGTATGCCCGCAAGGCACGTTGAATGGTCTGCTGTGAAGCGTCTGAAAAAGCGTCAGTGTAATCCAAGTGCTCGAATATATCGTGGAAAAAATTTCCGGCGCGCGATCCTTTTGGAAAGCCAAAAATAGGGTCACGTTCAGAAGATGTTTGAAAAGTGATTTCGTCGTCGGCATTATCGGCGTGGTGTCGGACGCGTTCACCAAGGGCATCCCGGTCCGGCAAGTCAATGTCGGCAATACGCCGTGAGACCAGAGCCGAATAGCTGGAGACCTTCCAGCGGGTGTTAATTTTTCCGGTAAAATTTCGGCAGCTCAAGGATTCTGAGGCATCCGGTTGCGCCACAAAACGATGATCAGATGGTTCCGGCACAGAAACCACCTCGATACTGCCGCGGGATTTTTTCACCAGCTGCGATAGATCCGCCAGCCGGTCGGCATCGGATTTTGCGATCACTTGTCGTTTCAAATCAGCTACCATGTCAGCGGATCTCTCAAGCTCCGCGGCATTGGTTTCAGCATGCAGCAGATAAGACAGGGCTGAAGATTCAGCTGTATTGATGCGTCCCCAGGCCAGGTAGCATTTTGATTTTGCACGGGTTAAGGCCACATACAACAGGCGAATATTTTCCGCCAACAGTTCATTTTGGGCATATATCAGGTTGGCGCCATGGGCATTGGAGCCCAGATCCAGCGTCAGGCGCGGGCTGTCGCCTGGTGTGTCGAATTGATGAAAAACGATGTCGGGATCTTTTACAAACGAGCCTTCCCAGGCGTAAGGACAGAACACAACTGAATACTCGAGTCCTTTGCTTTTGTGAACGGTAACAATTTTTACGGCCTGGGCATCACTTTCCAAGCGGAGTTGATGCTCTTCCAAGCGCGGCGATTTAGGGTCGCGCTGTTCGGCCAACCATTTTAAGGTGCCGCTGATGCCCAAATCACGGCGGGTGGATTCCTGATGAATTATTTCTGCCAAGTGTAGCACGTTGGTCAGACGCCTCTCACCATCGTTAAAAGACAACAGGCGTTGGCGAACGTTTTCCCGATTCAATAGTATTCGGAACATCGGCATAAACCCGGATCGCTGCCACAATTGCGCGTATTCGCGTATTCTGATCAGTTGATCTTCCCACTGTCGAATGTCTGCGTCGGACGCCAGCAGATCTTCACCCCGGGCGCCCATCATATCCATTGCCAGGGCAGCTTTGAGAAGCCCCAGGTTGTCGGGTTCGGAAATACTCAGCAGGATTTTTTCAATCTCCATGGCTTCGCGAGAGTCAAATATGTTGCCAGTGCTGTAAAGCACTGAAGGGAGGCCTTTTGCAGACAGACATTTTTTGACCAGTCGCGCCTGCCGGTTGGTTCGAACCAGCACGGCCATGTCACCCAACTGCCAGGGGGTGGTTTCCGCATCGGCGATTCGACAGATTTCGGCGGCGAGCGCCTCGGCGATCAAGCGCGTTGCTGCGGTTTTGGTTATGGGCTTGTTCTGATCCGCGTGCGCCCTTGAATCCAGGTACCAGATCGTCAGCGGCGTTATACCATTTTTTCGCTCTTGTTCAGACTTTTCCCCTGCCCTGGCCGGTTCAAATGAAATCTCTTTAAAAAGAAACGGCGTTTTCAAGTTTGAAAAAAGCGTATTGACCGCGGTGATCAGCGCCGGCGCCGAGCGCCAATTTTCGGTGAGGGTAAACCTTGACTGAGCATCCCGCGCGGCTTTTAAATAAGAAAAAACGTCCGCTCCGCGAAAGCTGTAAATGGCCTGTTTGGGATCACCGATCATAAACAGCAGGCTGTCAGGATCTGAAAACAGTCGCGCAAAAATATCATATTGAACGCTGTCGGTGTCCTGGAATTCGTCGACCAGCGCCGCATGATATTTTTGGCGGACAGCATCTGCAAGGGGATTGCCTTTCTTTGTCGCGAGGGCCTGCTTTACCAGGGTCAGCAGATCATCGAAAAATTGTATGTTCTTCTCTGCCTTTCGGATTTTCAACTCGGACGGTGCGGTGTCCAAAAGCTGCTTTTTGAGGTAAACCAGATATTGCTGCAGCTCCATTTCCAAATCAGCAGCACAACGGTAAAGTTCATCGCAGGCGTTGAAAAAATCATGACCGGGAGGCGCTTGACCTTTACGGACGGAAGCCGCTAATTTGCGGGCGGTGAATTTTTCAAAGTTTTTAAATAGAGGAAAACCGACATTGCTGGCTGCCAGGTAGCGATCCATGGCTTCGATCAAGGTTGAAATGGTCAGGTCCCGCCGGCTGATGTCTGCGGTGTTTCGAGCGGATGTCAGGCCACCGTACTGAGTGCCGCTCAATGCCGGATCGCGCAGGGCTTTTTTTACAGCCTGGCGCGCTTCGGGCCATTGGTTTTTGACGCGCTGATAGGTCTTGCGAAATGCAGGCAGTGCTTTCAAATGCGGTTTGCGAATCTGTGGTATAATGTCGATTTCAGCTGCGCCTATTTTACCGAGCAGGTGTTGAAAGGACGCGGGTCCCTTAAGCTTTTGTGTCAAATAGCAGATACATTCCAGCGGTGCATCGTAGAAATGACGCCGCCAAAAATCCTCGACCACATCCCGCTCCCATTCAGAAGAATCGGTGACCAGCTCAGTGTCGAACAAATTGGATGTTTCAAATGCATGCTCAAACAGGATACGCGCACAGAATCCGTGTATGGTGTAGATGGCCGCCCTGTCAAATTCAACCAGGGCATCATGGATCATGGAAATGGCTGCGGCAGGGTCCGGATGACGCTCGAGCAAAGCCATCAATAGGGGATCCTCAGCCGATCCTTCCGCAAAGGCTTTCTCGGCCCGCAGTAGTTTGTTGCGAATACGATCTTTTAATTCCTCGGTGGCCGCCTTGGTAAAGGTGACCACCAGAATCTGATCAACTTGAAGCTGTTTTTCCAGAATCAGTCTCAGAAACAACCCCTCAATGGTGTAAGTTTTGCCAGTGCCGGCACTGGCTTCAATCAGATTGATGCCTTCCAATGGTGTGTTTATGAGATCGAGGGGTTTCAAGTCAGTATCTCTTCTTTAGCTTATTAGACCTCAAAATAAAGGGAGTGATGGAGTAGTGGAGTACTGGAGTAATGGTAAAGTAATTTGAACAACGATCGTTTCGATTCATCGCAACGTCAACATCCAATACTCCAACACTCCAGTACTCCAGAGCTATCAATATGACTCCATTACTCCAATGCTATCTAAATGACTCCATTAACCCATTCATAACCTGAGAATAATTACATCTTTGCGTTGAGCCTGTACACGAACGCCAGCACCTCCGCCACGGCACGATACAGCTCCGGCGGTATTTGTGTTTCCAGATCGAGGGCTTCCAGCACCTGTACCAAATTCTCATCTTTCACCAGCGGAACCTGATGGGCTTTGGCCGTTTCAATAATTTTTTCAGCCACAACCCCACTGCCCCTGGCGACCACTCTGGGGGCAGCGTCTTTTTCTTTATCATAACTGAGTGCTGCGGCTTTGGACTTTTTCTCCATGATCAAATCCTTAAGTTGATCTGTCGATCACTGCCGAGGTCTAATTCCGCATGATGAAATTCTTCGATTTTTTTCTGAGAAACCACTGTTTTCAAAACCATATAGTCAAACAGGGGATTCAGGGGCTCACGGATTTCTGGATAGTGCTTTTTTATGTGGGTTTTGGTGGCGTCATCTTTGACGAAAAACGTTATGGATAGCTCACCGCCAAGCAGGAAAAAATCCGTCCGGATCTCTCCGATGCGGTCCATCTGCAGCAGGAGAGAAATTTTGAATCCTTTTTCGGCTCCCCCTCGTTTTTTTTTGGGGCAATATAGTTTTAAGTGCGCTTTTTCTCGATTTTCTTTTAACGGCAAAGTGAATGAAAAAACCTGGTAAGGATCGGCCAAATCATTCTTTCGCACGGCGCGAGATTGCTGGTCATTGATGTCGGCCAGCAGCAAGTCGAGGGTTGCCTTGAAGTTTGCCAGACTTTTAGCATCAGGGAATCTAGCACTCATATCCGGCGTATCCAGGTATGCTTTGAGCATCAAGAGAATGGGCTTCAAATCTCGGCCCATGATATGTTGGATCCGGGGGTCACGAATCAGTCCTCTGATGTCTTCTGCATCCGGGTGCTGCGCAATATTAAGGATCAAGTCTGCTATCTTTTTCTCAAAGAAAAAACCAGCGTTTTCCACATATTCTTTGATCAAAGGAAGCCATTTGGCCATATTCCGGTTTAAGTCAAGTGACGCAAAATGTGCATCCAACGCAGCCAGAGCCCGGCTGATATGTGCCGGAGGCGGTTGACTGTTTGATGACGGATGTAATATGTGTTGCGTCGCCTGTTTGATGTCGAACTGGATTTTGTTAAACAAATCAAGAGAAAGGATTTCCAGGCGATTAGGCAGCCCTTTATTTCCGTCGCTTGCTTTGATGTTCGGATCGATGACCTGCAGGCGAAGCTGTCCCGCGGTGTCGGTCACTTTAGCGAGGAAATCGGCACCGGGTTTAACGGGAAATTGGATTTTCGCCAGGGCGCGAAATGTTCCGAAGTCAACCAGGGCACGCTGATCGTCTTTCACTTCAATGACCTTGATATCAAAAATATCACCCGGCTTGATGATTTTCTGAATCCAGGCGGATCGATTTACATGAGGATCAAAAATGGCTTTGATGAGCAAAGAAATATCCATCTGTCATTCAATTTATCTGCGAAGCAAGGGATTATAAAACACCTCGAGGACGAGTACGAGAACGAGGACGAATAGAATCCATCGTTGATTATTGTCCTCGTCGTTGTCCGCGAGTCCATAAATCTATGGCACGTATATTATTTGAATAGCCATATACCTGAGCTTTGCACGAGTCGGAAGTCTTGCTACTCAAGTCGTATATAGGTGCCTGAAGCTATTTCAAAAATAGTAGATAACGGTCAAGGGCGCTATTTGAATAGCCATATACCTAAGTTTTGCACGAGTCGGAGGCTTTCATATGCAAGGCACTTAAGGGCGAGGCTATAGTGAACTATGCCTCGTCCTTAATAACGCAGCAGAGGGAAGCCTCCGGCTTGCCCGAAGGGTGAAAATTAATGAGATAAAATGACCAACAGCCTTTATACTTGTTTACTAATTGGTGCTGCGACGACTCTTTGTCTAGTGCGAATTCACTGGATTTTTTCGATTTCTCATTAATTTTCATGCAAAATTTAGGTATTGTCTTCTTCGGTGTAGTATACCCCCGGTATCCAGCTCTTTTTGATTTTTGCGGTCTGATTCGGGTCTTTTTGCTCTTCATCGATAAACTTAAAATTGTTCCAGCCGATGCGGATCAAGTCATTGTGAGCGAGCAGATGACGCTCAATTTTCTTGCCATTGACGTACGTACTATTGGTG
>JASFEV010000182.1:0-9424 GCA_050124655.1 Desulfobacterales bacterium | reverse complement strand
AATCTTGCATGAAAATTAATGAGAGGCTTTAATTGTGTTTCTGTAGCAGTTCAAGCAAGCCAGCTAAGCCAAACAAACTTCTAATCAGGCACAATGGAAAAAAGCATTTTTATCTCATTAATTTTCACCCGATGGGCGAGCCTCAGGCTTCCATCTGCTGTGTTATTAAGGCCGGGGCATAGGCCTTAGTATAGCCCCGGCCATAAATGCCTTGCAGATGAAAGCCTGAGGCCCGTGCAAGACTCAGGTTACAACCTAAATCTTGCATGAAAATTTTGCCAGATGTTTAGATTTGAAGAATTCCATAAGACTTACGAAACCGAAACCACTGATATGGTTGTCAGCGACCGGAAATTTAGCCTTTTTCTGCCCAAATACTTGTACCGCTTTCTCAACCCGCATGATATTCTCCACGATTTTCCATTGTGGGCCAAAATCTGGCGTGCTTCCTGGGTGCTGTCTTCGTATCTTGCCGGTGTGCCGCCTGATGCGAACAAACGGATTTTGGAAATCGGGGGTGGCGTTGGCTTGGTGAGTATCGTCGCTGCGACATTTGGACACCAGATTACCCTTTCAGAATATAATCCGGATGCGTTGAATTTTGCCCGGGCCAACGCCCATTGTAATAATTGTCCGGATCTTCCGATCATACAGCTAGACTGGTATCATCCGCAGTTGAAAACTAAATTTGATCAGATTGTTGGTTCTGAAGTCGCCTATAAAGAATCACATCTGGAAGCCCTATTGAAACTGTTCAAATCCAACCTTAAACCCGGGGGTGAAATTATACTTACCTGGGAGATCAGAAAAAGCGGACAGAATCTTTTTGAGTTTTTCCATTCCGAATTCGACATCACCGTTTCTAAGATGTCCCTGCGCTCGGAAACCACCACCCACCGAATCATGTTGATGAAAATGCATTTCAAAGAATAAGCTTTTTCCATTGAAGATTTCGTCGATTTTGGCCGATACAATCTTATCGATGAATCTGATTATTCCGAAATCAACACAACGCCAATACGCTGCGCCTTAACGCACAAAAATGTTTTACTATTGCGCTGCTGATGCCCGACAGAAACCGGGGCCTTGCGGTACCGATACTCATGCGACAGGGAGATTGGAAATGACAATGAAACGATTTAACGGCAGTGAACGCAGAGCCTATGTTCGACTGGAGAAATCGCTATCGGTGCGATTAAAAGTGACTGGAAATCCGACCAGCAAAACCTTTACGGTAAAGACGAAAAATATCAGCCAGGGGGGAATTTGTCTGGAGCTTCAACAAAAGCAGAAAGCGCTGCTTGAAGCACTATCCGCTGCGAATCACAAGATTAATATTGATCTTAATACCCTGATTCCCCAAAAGACATCCGCGGCCTCTGAAAGGTCGCATTGGGTTAACGGGCGGGTGGATTGGACCTGCGAATTGGATGAGTCGGACCAAACCCTACAAGTGGGCCTTGAATTTGAGGATTTGACAGAAGAGGCCCGTAAGCGAATCCGCGATTATTTAGTGGATCAATTTTTACAGAAGTATCCGGAGTGTCAGTAGCCTACGAAAATCAAAAAAAAAGAGAGTGGCCTGTTGCTAAAAATGTCGGCCGCCTCTCTTTAGGTTCTAAGCGTTATTATTTTTGGACAAATGATGGTTTCGACGATAATCGTTTAATTTGTTGCTGGGCTGCAGTTTCAATCGTTGAATATTACCGGCTTCATGGCCTTTACGTGGCAGGTTTTGCCAAATAACCAATGGTATCGATCTGTCATGGCTTTTGAACATAGCCGTGTATGTTAAGCGCACCATTTGAATGTGAGCGAGCATTTATCATCATCTTCAGCATAGCGGTTGGTGTGCCATCCGTTGGCTATTCGATCTTATCGACCAAGCCCCAATCCAATGCCTTTTCAACGCTGAACCAGGTTGTTTTCTTTTCCAGCTCTTCCCATTTGCCTCTATCCAATTTGGTATTGGCGGTCAATTTGCTGATATATCGCTCGCGTAAAAGGCTCATCAATTCGTTTTGCGAACGAATATCCGATGCGGTCTCACGTCCCGGCCATTTCCACAAAGCGGCTTCATGCACCATAAAAATAGTACCGGGCGCTGCATTACGTTGATTGCAAACCGCAAAGACCGGTACCGCCGCGCTGGCAATGATGCCGGAAGCATGGGCGGTAATATGGAATCCTTTGCGCCGGGCGCGTTCGATCTGATCGGCCAGCGCTAGCCCTGAAAAAGCGTCCCCGCCGGGTGAATTTATAAACAAATTGACATCCCGAATATTGGTATTGTTTTCCAAAACGCAAAGATCGTTCCACAGACGGGTGACATCCGATACAGACAGGCCGGAAAAAATCTTAACAAAGGCTTTGTCTTTGGAAATAAAAGACAGTTGTGAAAGATGCCCCTCTTGATTGGGGACTTCCATGGATTTATTGATGCGATCCGTACTATCGTTCTGGCTGACTTTCACCTGGGTCGGATCGGCCGCCTGGACCTTGACAACAACTTCTTGTGGCTGGCCCGGCCCGGTTGGCATGGTGGCGCAACTTAACAAAAAAAGAGCAAAAACAGCAACGAGAACCGATCTACTAAACATATCGAAACCTCCTAATACATTTATTCATTTCGTGGTTGTGAACAGTATAACAAGCAAAATTTGTACCAAAAACCGCCGCAACTCAAAATGGCATATATTCGTTTAATATCATAAGGTTATAAAATGATTGGTTTGCAGATGGCATGGTGATTTTGGAGAAAATTTTTCCGGAGTCATGGTTTTGACATTTGGGAGTCAGCAATACACGCCATTTTAAAACCGTTTGCAAGGGACGAGCGCCAAATGGTGTCTGTTGTGGAAAAATCCTTTTGATGCGTGCTAAATTCGGTCTTAACCTTCAAGTCTTTAAAAATTTTACCGATACTAATTCTAACCGGTTGGCTTCTAATGCCACACGGCAGGCAAACGGGGCCAGTTGATGAAAGTGGGTGAGCGATCTTGACCGGGATACAGGCCCGCTGGGCATGAAGACCATTCAGAATTCTTTTGGCAGAGGGAGCGTCAGGTGCCAGCACCGAAAAATAAGCGAAGCAATTGCGGTTCTCATTCCGATACCTGGATCATTTCCGAAGGCCGGAAATCCCAATTTGATCTGAGCGCCATTGACGGTGGAAAAGTGAATGAGAATGTGCGGGAATATCAGATATCCGATATCGCTTACTATCTAATGAATCCACAACCCATTGAAATTGAGAAAAAACTCATTGGTTGTGAAATCCACTACCCGCAGCGGACAACGACTAAAATCATTGAAAAATTAAAGCGTCTCCTGCCGAGACGGCTCCGCCGCACATGGAATAGCCTTCTGATCCCGCCGGAGGTACTCGTATCCCATTGCAAGATATGCATACCGCCGCTTAAAGACAAAGCGTTAGAAAACCATCTATTGAGTATTTATGAGTCTTTGCGCGCCTATGATACTGTTGCCCGGCGCTTGACTCAGCTCGATCCCCATCAAATCGCCCATGTTATTGGAATCTGCAAGGATCTTGGCGGCAGTCTGACTTATTTGAAGCTTCAGGGCAGCATTGAGGATAAAGTAAAATATGTCCAAAATTATATTTCCAAAGATGTGGGGGTTCTTCTACGAAAAGCGTATATCGGCGACGGATTGTTCGAGATGCGGGGATTTAATTTTAGCACTTACAGATCCGACAACACCCATCGGCTGATAGTCTTTGAACGCAACGGCAAACCCCAGTGCTGTGTCTTAAATTCTAATAATGCGGTAGAATTCCGCTTGGATAGTGACGATCTGCTAAAATATATGTTTTTACTGCAGCAAGCCTTGGCTGACGATATAAAACTGCTAAATGCCTTTGACGATTGTATTCGCAAGCAGGCCAAACCCGTAAAGCTGTTTTTTAACCAAAAACTTGAAGTCAATTATGCAAGGTCTCCGTTTCCCAAAATTTACCGTGATATTCTGAACGCCAATAAAATCGATACAAACCAGCGCAATTTAATTCGACCTGCGCTGAATTATATGCAAATCGGAATTTCCTTTAATTTTATTCCGCAATACGCGGGCTTTGAGGAAAACATGACCACACTGATATCCGTGTTGCATGATTTAAGAGCGCTTGAAATGCTCCGGAAAAAATTGCCGCAGGTCCACAACGAAATCCAAAACCGCGTCAAGGGGTCAGAAGCCGGAATGTTTTATCTGTTGGACTCTATTGAAGGTTTGAGCAATGATGAGTGACTATAAGGAAAATGATTACGAGTGGATAAAAGAGCTACTGAATTATCCCCGCTCCCTCGAAAAACGGCTTGATTTTTTTACGGATACGGCTCAAATCCATGTTCCCGATGATCCAATAGATCAGGTTATTTTCCAGGATAAGGCCAAACGGGCCATTCGGAAAATTGCGCAGAACAGAGGTCATATTCTCATGGTTGGCCGACCGGGAACCGGCAAATCTCTGTTGGCCAATATGTTTAAAGAAGTTTTAGTAGAATCCCTGGGCGATTACCTACGACCGCAGGAAGCCATCATTGCCTATCCTGGAAAGGATAAAAACCATGTGCGCGTTGCGTATGAATTGCCGCACCTTATCGAGCCGCTCCTTGATAATTTCAATCAAGCGATTGATTTGGCCAAAGATGCCGTTGATGAATTCAACCTCTCAGATCAAATCCAATCGGCCCGCAAGGCCAAAAGAGCGCTTCTGTGGGCAACGGTTATAGCGGCGACCGCCGGTATTTTTTATTCACCCGCGTTTATCGCCGCGGGGCTGACCGGCATGGGCGCCATCTTTATGTACATGCAGGAAAACAATCATCGTGCCCAGGAAAAAATTCAAAGAGAGTCCATTGCAGACCGTCGGAATGCGGTCAAGCATTTATATGATATGGTGCCCGACATTTTATACGATCCCCGCAAGGACAAGGACCTGATGGCACGCGTATCGGAACCGGATGCCAGGAACATGAAGGGCGGATTTCGCCACGATCCTTACCAATCCGGCAATCTTGAAACACCTTGTCATAAACGGGCCTACCTGGGCGCCCACGCCAAATCACCCATCATCTATATCGATGAATTAAAAACCCTGATCAAGGTTGGATACATGGCGGAATTGCTGGAGGTCATGCAAAATAAGCTCTATATCCTTGAGGGCGGGCGCAATACGGGCAGTGGTGCTGCCGACCGCTCCGAAAATCATCTCAAGGCCGAAAATATCATCGTTGCCTGCTGCAACCATGATACGCTGCAGCATCTTCAGCAAGAGGGTGAGGGTGCTTTTCTAAGCCGGATCGAGGATAAAGGCGAAATTATCCATATGGAAAGCGCTGTGCCGGAGACAGCTGACAACATTTACCAGGTCGCGCAATATGTTAAGCAGGAAATTCTCAACCTGGGGGCTGAGTTCAAAGATTCCTGGGGGGATGTCATTGCAGCTGAAGGATACCAAAGTGTCAAACAGCGTAGTGAGACCCTATACGGGAAATCACTTCCTGAGGATTTTAAGTTACAAGAGCGTGAATTTGATAAAAGCGCTGTTTGTGAAATTATCAAAGAACTGCGATGTCGGGCCTCGGACGGTAAATTGAGCGCAATTTTACGGCCGATGAATGGCGTGATTAAATCTGCTGAGTTTGAGGCTATTTTTGAAAATTCGACGCTGGTTCAAGCACAACATGTCAAACGGGCACTCAAAGAACATTTAAGTTTGGAAGGCGGTCTTTCCCTGGAATTCGGTCAGCAGAAAAAATATTTAAAAAAGTATATCAGCTCAATGAGCGATTCCATTGGCTATGTCGTTGGTCTGGCGGTCATCCATTCGAATTCCAGCAGCCAGATGTTGGGCCAACCCCTACCGATACACTGCCAGATTAACTTGGGCGCTGCCGACAGAGTCGTTGCGCCGGGAAAAATCGGTGATATTGCCAAGGCGGCAGCCCAAAATGTGCGGGCGTCTATTAAAAAGGTATTGAATAAAATCGGGGCCCCCTATGTTGGATATGAAATGTACGTGGAATATATTCAGGCCCACGGCGGTGTGGAGGGTGATAGTGCATCTGTCGCCATAGATATTGCACTTATATCTGACTTTGTTAAAAAACCCGTCAATCAGCGTTACGGTGTTACCGGTTCGTTGACCGGTGATATTATACTGGCTGTTGGCGGAGTGACCGCAAAAATTAGATCTATCATGGATCCGGATCTGGGAATGGAAGGCGCCTGCATACCTTGGCTAAATAAACGCGACATCGAACCCCTGCTGATCAATTCTGAAAGTGAATACATTCAAGCCGATGATATCCCCGGCATCCGTATTTATCGGGACGAGGGTAAAAAAGAGCCGTTTGATATATTTTTTTGCAAGACCAAATATAATGCATACAAAATTTTGATGGGACTTGACAGAACAGAGGTGGAAACGCTTATGATTCAAAGAAGCAAAAGTGATCTTGAGTTTATGCGCAATACCAATGCTTCTTCGGATCCGGTTGATTCAATGAACTAATATTTGCAACTGCTGTAAGCGCCATTTATAAATAATATCATGCAAGGCGCTGTTTGGCATCGATTCGCAGGACTTGATGTCATCGCCGAATTGAAGATTTTACATTATTATGAGAATTGAATGCCCAAAATGTCGCAGAATTAGCACGATTTCCAGCGATCTTATCGTGACCCATAAACGGGCCTTGGAACTCGCCTGTTCTCTGTGTAAAACCGATGTCCAAATTCAACTTTCTCCTTTGACAGAAGGTATACAGTTTCCCAACCTTGAGAGCGCTGCCAAAAATCAAGAGACGCGATTGACCTCTGTGCATGCTGATACCCAGGACAATCCTGAAATTTTGTCACTGAAAAGTAAAATTCTACGCAGTCTGGTGGAATTGCCACCGATGCCCAACATTATACTAAAAGCACGTGAAATTATGGAGGACCCTCGCTCGAGCCTTAAAGAATTATCCGCAGTTATTGAACATGATCAAGCCATTGTCGCACGCGTTCTTGCTTTGGCCAATTCAGCCTATTATGGTCTAAGCGGCATGGTTGCATCGATCCAACATGCTTCCATATTGCTAGGGCAAAGAACTCTGGGTGAATTGATTACCATCGCGGCGAGTTCACGGCTGTTGAGCAAAAAATTAAAAGGTTACCAGCTTAATCCCGGTGAATTGTGGCAACATTCACTGGCCGTTGCGCTGGGGTCCAAAATTATTGCCGAAAAGATCGGCAGTGATTTCGTTGAAGATGCATTCATTGCTGGATTGTTGCATGATGCCGGTAAAATTATACTCGACCCCTATGTTGAGGAGCGCCAAGGGATATTTAAAACGTGTTTGAAAAATGCTTCGCTCAACTTTTTTGAGGCTGAAAAGGAAATATTAGGATTTAATCATGCTGAGGTCATGTCGCGCGCCACTCGGTTTTGGCGCTATCCTGAAACCCAATCCTTGGCGATACGCTACCACCATGACCCGATGCAATCGGGTCATAGCCAGCTGGCACTTGTCGTCCATCTGGCAGATATTGCCGCTAAAGAGGCGGGGTACCAGTTCGGTAATACGGGATCTTCAGCTGAATTTGATCCGCAAATGTTGCGCTATTTAGGATTTGAAAGAGCCGAATTAGATAATATTGTTGCCGAAATCGACACATCGGTCGATAAATTAGTCACCGAATTTCAGTAATCCTTCCATTTCGTGCCAAAATTGTACTCAAGCAACTTACTCAATTTTTGATTCTAAACTTCTGTTTCGCCATTGCGGCTTCTGGCTACTGGCTGCTTGCCGCTGGCTTCCAGCTACTGGCTACTGGCTTCGTTTCGACTGAGCTCGTCGCAGGCTGGCAGCTGGCGACTGGCAAATTCGATTCGTCCGACATTCTGAAAATGCCAGCAGCCAGTCGCCAGTAGCCAAAAAAACTCTTGCCCATATCGCAATTAAGCGCCATGATATCCGAAATTATAACATAGGCTATGAGGGAAAGACCCATGCCCCAGTATGATCTGACGGAATTTTTAAAATTATCTTCGGTACTCAACTATAACCTGAGTGCTGCGTCTTTAAATCGATATAACGTCATGATGTATATCATCGGCGGCAAAGCCCTGGATCGAAATGTTTCAAAAGACCGGGAAAAGAAGGGTCTTTTAATGGACGCCTTGGGCTATCTTTTCAGTGCTTACCGACAAAAAAGGCGTCACCTAGGCCCTATGGCTGTATTGCACCCTTTGCGGGCGACGGCCCTTTTTGCGCGTAATCAAAAACGGTTGGAGATCGTCGGTCTGCTAAGCGTTTTGTTCCATGATATCATGGAAGACATCAATTCGAATGATTTTGATGCGGGTCAATGGAAGGACATGGAAGGTCGGCTTTACAGCCTTTTAGAACGCATGATGGATGAAGATGAATCCAAACTGCTGAGCCATATCATTGCCTTAACGCGAACCGATAGAGAATCGTATTATCAATATATCGGTCGGCTGCTCGAAAGTGCCAGCGAGTCACCGCAGTTAGTTCATGTGAAGTTAGCTGATCGTTTAGACAACACTTTGGATATGCGCATTGACCTGGAAGATCCGCTGGCAGGCGTTGATTTTTTTATGAACCTTTTCCAGCTCATGTTTGTAAATAATTATCGCGGGTATGCTCCCGCAAATGATCACGCGCCGGCTTCAGCCATGAACGGTGCCCGCCGACTGCATCAACTGTTTAAAAATACCGTTTTGTTGTCTTTGATACGGCAGCATCGCTCCATCGGCAATGATCGTGCCCTACGAGTTCTGTTTGAAGCCGTGTGTGATGCCAGTCTGAAAGAAGCGCAGAGAACGCTTATGCATTTACTCGGTTTTCATTTTAAAGACCTAACCGAGCAACGCAAACTGATTTTAGAAGCCATGGACTACTGCTTTAGCGGCCGCATTGATTTGGTTACCAAACCGGACCGCGAGCAGTTGCTGGACGGGCTTTTTTCAACCTATTTCGCTTCCAATTCCAAAAAAGTGCTGCGTCGGCAACTTGATCGTTTATATCAAAATAAACCTTTGATGATTCAAGCCTCGATTGCTTTTGTGGTGATCTTTTTGCACTTTTTGAATGATTCCAAGTACTACGTCCATGGCATCAGTGCCGAAGGCATCAAACCGCGCTAATCGCTATCAGATGACAGACGACAGAGGTTAATCAACAGAAGACAGAGAACAGAAAGCAGAGGACAGAAGGGCCGCTTTGTTTTCAATTTTTTCACCTGTCATCTGACATCTGTTTTCTGACATCTGTCTTCTGAAGCCTAGATTGCCAAATCACTGGGTACTTTCTTGTCAAAGTGTGTCAGGCGCATGGCCATGAGATGATTGACGATTTCAAAATCTTCGAAGGCCGATTCCGGCTGCTTTGGC
>JASFEV010000181.1:0-9489 GCA_050124655.1 Desulfobacterales bacterium | reverse complement strand
CTTTCAGATTCCACTGGTGGGGGCCCTTACGGCTGCAATCGTGGGTTATGCTGCTCTAAGAGCCCTGCTGCAAGTGGTCAAAAAAGGGGGCCTGCATTTGTTCGCACCCTACTGCTGGCTGATCGGCATTGTGGCGGTCATTTGGGGTTGGTAGGTGCTGGATGCGGGTTGCGGGTTGCGGGAATCTGGTGGTTTGAGTTTTCGAGGACGAGGACGAAGGCGTATGCGCTTTATCGTACTCGTCCTCCTACTCGTCCTCGGCTGTTTTCAAATTCTGCCTCATTAAACAAATGGCAGGCACCCGCGCCCGTTGCGAAATATTTACTCGCCGCTGCCTAAATCAGCAATCACAAGCCAGCGGCCAGAAGCGAGAAGCCAGCAGCCATTAAAAGTATTGTACCAAATTGATTTGAATCGATGCCCAACAGCGCTTTTAAAGAAATGACCCATGAAGACTGGTGATAAAAAAATTTTTGTAACACTTTTTTTTTCGATATTTGCCACCGTCACCGGTGTGGGCATCGTCATACCGCTGCTTCCAGTTTACGCTTATGAGCTGGGCGCCGGCGGTTTTTATATTGGAATGATATTTGGCTCTTTTTCTCTGGCCCGCACATTTTTCCTACCGTATTTTGGCCGGCTTTCAGACCGCAAGGGCCGCAAGCCCCTGATTGTTCCGGCTCTTTTGGCCTATGCCGCCATTTCAATGGGATTCATTGTTTTCAAAGACATTCATGCGCTGATTGCCCTGCGATTTTTTCAGGGGATTGCCTCTGCCATGCTGATGCCCATTATTCAGGCCTATATTGGCGATATCACGCCGCCGGGCAATGAGGGTTTCACCATGGGATTGTTTAATATGTCCATGTTCTGCGGGTTGAGCATCGGACCTTTTTTAGGGGGCTTCATCCATGACTATTTCAGTCTACAAACGTCTTTTGCCTGCATGGGGCTGCTGGCGCTCATTGGATTTTTTTTAAGCCTTTTTTTGCTGCCGCCGACTCACTCAGAAAAATACCTCAGTAGCGGTAAGTCACCGGTTGATTGGAAACGACTATTATCGGAGCGGGATATTGTCAGTATTTTTCTTTTTAGATATGCCCACATCCTGTGCATCGGAATTATCTGGACCTTTCTGCCGCTGTATGCCAAAATTAAGTATAATGCTTCAAGCTCGGCCATCGGCACTCTGATTATGCTGGGTGTGCTTGTCAGCGGCATTCTGCATGTGCCCATGGGCTATTTGGCCGACAAAATCAATAAGCGCTGGATGGTTGTTTTCGGTGGGCTCATTGTGGCGGGTGCCATTTTTTCATTTCAATGGGCCCCAAATTTCACAGGGCTTATATGGGCCAGTATATTTTTGGGCATCGGCGGCGGCATCTCTGTACCGGCCCTGATGGCTATCGCGGTCTTAAAAGGCAGTGAAACCGATTCAATGGGCTCGGTGATGGCCATTTTGACTCTGGCGCACAGCCTGGGGATGCTTTGCGGGGCCCTGATCGGTGGCTTGATGATGGATATGTTCCAGCTGGATGCTGCATTTTCGCTGGGAGCCGCTGTGATGATATTAACTGTTGCGGTTTTCCTGCTCAACACCCGTTACCACAACAGATCATCACATCGGTAAATTGACAACATGGGTAGCTGCATTACATTAATTCAAATTGCGTGCAGTTGCGCAGTGGAATAATGGAATGCTGGGAAATTGGAAAAATGGGTCTTCGGATTTAAAGCGAATCATTTTCACCCCCACTATTCCGACTTTCCATAATTCCAATATTCCATAGTTGAAACAAATTACATGTCTCAAAAACTGTTTTATTACATTTTTTAGTTGTCGAAAATTCGAGACGTAAGTGGAAGACTCTATGGGTACCAAACGGGATTATTACGAAATTTTAAATGTGAGTCGCAATGCCTCTGACACCGAACTGAAAGCAGCCTACCGTAAACTGGCATTAAAATATCATCCGGACAGAAATCCGAACGACCAAAAAGCAGAGGAAAAATTCAAGGAAGCTGCCGAGGCTTACGAGGTTTTGCGAGATCCACAAAAGCGTTCCCTTTATGACCAATATGGCCATGCGGGGCTTGAAAATACCGGATTTAGCGGCTTTGGCGGCTTTGATGATATTTTTTCCAGCTTTGGCGATATTTTTGAAGATTTTTTTGGTTTCACGTCCCGCCGACGTTCAAGAAGCCGGGCGATGCGTGGTGCCGATTTGCGATATGATTTTAACCTGGATTTCATGCAAGCGGTTTTTGGTATCGAAACCGAGATTGAAATTGAAAAGCGGGAAATTTGCCCCGACTGCGGCGGTAACGGATGTGAAGAAGGCACCGAACCGGAAAGCTGCCGGCATTGCGGTGGCACCGGCCAGGTTTCCCGCAGCCAGGGATTCTTTACGGTGCGCACTACCTGTCCGACATGCCGTGGCAATGGCCAGATGATTACACACCCTTGCTCAACATGCCGGGCAACGGGTCAGGTGATGGCCAGCAAAAAAGTCTCGGTCAAAATCCCGGCCGGTGTTGATAACGGCTCCAGATTACGCCTGACCGGCGAGGGCGAGCCGGGCGTCATGGGCGGTCCCCCCGGCGATCTTTATGTTTTTCTCCATGTCCAGCCGCATGAGTTTTTCAAACGACACGATACGGATATCATTTGTGAGATCCCCGTCTCATTTGTTCAGGCGGCTTTGGGCGACAAAATCAGCGTGCCGACTTTAAATGGGGACAAGTCCCTTAAAATTCCTAAAGGTACCCAACACGGCGATGTTTTTTATTTCCATGGAGAAGGCATTCCTTCGTTAAGAACAGCGCAGCGGGGGGATCAGATCATTCAAATAACCGTTAAGACACCCACCCATCTGACAAAAAAGCAGGAAGCGCTTTTGAAAGAATTTGCCGTACTGGAATCTAAAAAAATTTCACAAAAATTAAAAAACATCCTCAAGGGGGATGCCAAAAAAGCCACCGGCTGATTGATTTCGGATTGCAGATTGGCGATTTTGGATTTTAGATCATCGGATTTTGCAAAATAACAGTCTATAAAAAACCATTACGCCATTACTCCACTACTCCATCACTCCAGACCCAAAGGTTAAAACCCAGAATAGAAACCGATCATTTATTCACAGATTATGAAAGTTGAGATGAAAACAATATGTTTGAGCTAAAGGTTGTCACACGTTTTGCAGCAGCGCATCAGCTGACAATGGTTGGATCCAAATGTGAAAACATGCACGGTCACAACTGGAAAGTTGAGGTCTATGTCACCGGAGACAAATTAAATGCCGGCGGCGTGCTGATGGATTTTGGGGAAATCAAGGCCCACCTGGCCGAGGTGATCAAAAAATTGGATCACAAATTTCTAAACGAGCTCGATTATATCCCTGACGGAAAGCCCTCATCGGAAAACATCGCCTATTTTGTAGCCACAGCGCTTCAAAAAAAGATCGACGATTCATCGATCCGCATTAGCCGGGTAACAGCCTGGGAATCCGACGATGCGTGTGCCACTTATATCGTCAGTCGTAAGTCGTAAGTTGTCCGTTGCATAAAAAATTTCGCCTATAAATTATTCCATCCCGGTTTCCCGTATCAACTCACCACTGACAACGGACTGCTTGACGTAGCTGGATGCGTTAAAGATATTAAAAATCCTATTGAGAAGAATCAACCTGAATCGCCTGCCAACGATTGATCAGCTCATCCCTGGTGATAATGCTGGAGACCTTCGACACATGCTGCCGAATGTTATCCAGCCCACCTTCCTGCCGATCAACAAATATCACCGCCTTGACAACATCGAGTCCCTCGGCGCGGGCCCGTTCAATGGCCTTGACGGTGGAACCGCCGGTCGTGGCCACGTCATCGATAATGGCCACCCGCTCACCGGGTTGGATATCGCCTTCAATCCAGCGAATCATTCCGTGATCTTTGCGTGTCTTGCGAATCGAAAAGGCATTGATCGGGGCTGCCTTTAATTCGGAGGCAAAGGCCGTGGCGACTGCCAGCGGATCGGCACCAAATGTCAGGCCGCCGACGGCGGTGACATGGTCGTCTTTAATCGCATCAAACAGTAAGTGACCGGCCAGGAACATGCCGCGGGCGCAGAGGGTAACCGGTTTGCAATTGACGTAAAACTGACTCATCCGGCCCGAAACCAGTTTATAGATCGGCTCCTTGCTGAATTTAAAGGACTTCTGACACAACAGGTCGATTAATTCTGCTTTCATGGCAAATGTTCCGATCTCACTTAGAAAGGGGTGAATGTCAAAGATAAACCTATGGTAAAGAAAGCATCTCTGCGAGTATCTATACCACGAAAGCACGAAAAAATAAAAACACGAACTTCAATTAAGGCGGAACTCCATTTGCGTTTATCCTGTTTCGTGCTTCTATTATTTCGTGTTTTCGTGGTTATTTTTTCCTCTGTCTAACCTCGGCTTTGATTGCGTGACCGGAAAAGTCGACCAGGATCGAAGACCAAGAAAATATTGATTTTAGAAGTCCGATTAGATATAAAAAAGCCTCCACCAAAATGAAAGAAGCCTGTTAATGGGATTCAGTGGAGGCTTTAAGCAAGGAAAACCCGGGAAGGCACTCCTTGAGCTCACAAAGGCTTGTAACAGTAAAATCAAAGACGGTCAATTTGTATCTTTCAAAAGTTTCGCATCTTATTCGATAGAGGCGACAATATGGCTTTGAAAAAAGGGGTTCTTCGGAATCTATTTTTATATTTGCTCATAGGACACATCCTGATGATACCGACGGTTTCAGCGACGGATGATCCACCTGCAGTGCTCTCCCTAAGTGATACCATCAATATGGCGCTGGATGCCAATTTGAACCTGAAACAATCCCAGGATGAAGTCAGAGCCGCTACCGAAAATCGCAAGGCAAGCATCACACAGTTTTTCCCCACCCTCAGTGCTTCCTATGACTATGTGCATCGCAACCGGGAACAAACCCAGGAGCTCACTGGACTGGGGCCCTCTCCGGATTTTATCGTGCGCCCCGACGATGAATATACCTTTGTCACTTCATTCAACCAGCCCATATTCAGGGGATTTTCGCTGATTAACCAGTTTCGAATCGCCGACCTGGACCTTGACGCGGCCGAATTTAGCGAAAAGATCACACGGCAGGACGTGATTCTGGATGCCAAAAATGCATTTTATTCGGTATTAAAGACCTTAAAGCTGCTGGAAGTTGCCAAACAACGGGTTAGCCAGATCGCCGCCCAGAAAGAGGTGGCTGAAAACTTTTACGAGGTGGGCATGTCCCCGCTCAATGATTTGCTGGAATCCCAGGCATCGCTGGCCAATGCTCGGCAGGATGAAATTGTAGCGCTAAACGATCTGGCCATCGCCAAATCCCAATTCAACACGCTGCTGCGACGACAGGTCAGTGCACCGGTGGAACTGCAGGACGTCCTTGATTATTCTCCTTTTATATACGATTTTCAATATTGCCTGGACACGGCCAACGAAAACCGGCTTGAAATCACCGTGGCTGATTTGGATGTCGAAATCGCTCAAAAAGAGTTGAACCTGGCCAAAAAGGATTACATGCCTTCAGTGAATTTAAGAGGAGAGTATGTTCGCGTGGGGGATGATTGGCAATCAAGCGGTGGGGAAGGAATTTCAGATGCAAAAAGCTGGAATATTCGAGCCACAGCCGAATGGGATTTCTGGGAATGGGGTCGCACCCATTTTGGCGTTAGAGAAAAGCTGCACCGTTTGTCCCAGGCGCAGTATCGCCGTGAGCAAATTTTGGACAATATTGAGCTGGAGGTTAAAACCGCCTTTCTGCGGACCCGCGAAAGTGAAAAAAATATCCTCACCGTTGAAAAAGCGATCGAGCAGGCCAAAGAAAACTTTCGCATAAACCAGGAGCGATTTAAGGAACAAGTGGCCACCACCACCGATGTTTTGGATGCTCAGACGTTGCTTTCCGATACCCTGACCAATTATTTTAATGCCCTTTATAATTTTAAGATTGCAAAGGCCACGCTTTACCGTGCGATGGGGCAGGAAGTGTTGGAATGATCGATACCAATGGGAAGCGCTCCATAATTCGGATGTTCCACGTTCATCGCAATTACGGTACCAAAAAGGCCCTGATTGATATTACGCTTGATATTTTTAAAAATGATTTTGTATTTCTCACCGGCGCCAGCGGCGCCGGAAAAACCACTTTGCTCAAACTGCTGTATTCGGCCGAACCGGTGTCTGAGGGTCAGGTCTTGATCGATGGAATGAATCTTTCCCGCATTCCTCGCAAGCGTTTGCCACTTTTACGTAGAAAATTCGGTATTATATTCCAAGATTACAAACTTATTGCCAGCCGAACCGTTTTTGAAAATGTTTCGCTGGTACTGGAGGCTGCCGGTAAAAAAAGGCGCCTGATTCAAAAAAGAGTCGCCGGTGTGCTCCGTTTGGTCGGCATGGAGGATCGACATACCGCCTATCCACCCAGTTTGTCCGGCGGTGAGCAGCAGCGGGTGGCCGTTGCACGGGCTATCGTCGGGGATCCTAAAATCATTTTAGCCGATGAACCCACCGGAAGCCTGGATGACGATTCTGCGAATAGCATCATGAAATTACTCCACGGTGTGCACATTCGAGGCGCGACTGTCATCATCGCAACACACGACAAAGCGCTCATTCGCAAAACCGGAGGACGGGTGTTGTTTTTGAAACAGGGGAGATTGGAAGGATCTTCCATAATTGACAAATATTATGATAATTCTATGTTTTAAAAGGGCCATAGAAGACTTTCGCAACAACCGATTGTTAAATGTCATCACCCTATTGACCATTTCATTATCCATCCTCATTGTCAGCGCATTTATTCTTTTTTTTATCAACACCAGTGATATTATGAGTTTCTGGAAAAAAGGGCTGCGGGTCATGGTCTATGTGAAGCCGCATATTCCACCGTCACAAATGCCGGAGCTGGGTCGTCAAATCAAATCCCTGAAAGGTGTTAAAGACGTTCGGTTTATCTCGAAAGAAGCGGCACTGAGACAGTTAAAATCTCAAATGAAACGACAGGCATCACTTTTTGAAAATCTGGCTAAAAACCCCCTGCCCGATGCATTTGAAACTCAATTAGATGTAAATTTTCAGAGCTGGGAGAAAGTAGAGGCTCTGGCCACTCAAATTGAAGCCCTGGAAGCGGTTCAAGAGGTTGAATATGGGCAGCGGTGGCTCGGACGCATTACCCAAATTTTTAATCTGTTTACTTTAGCCGGCTATATCATGTGTGGTATTTTTTTTATGGCCGCAGTGTTTATCGTAGCCAATACCATCCGACTGGTTATCTACTCCCGACGGGACGAAATCGAGATCATGCGGCTGGTGGGTGCAGCAGAACATTTTATCAAAATACCATTTTACTTTCAGGGCCTGATGCAAGGTGCCATCGGTGCGGTAATCGGTTTGACCATCTTATTGGTCGCTTATTGGTTTATGGCATCCAATATCGAGCAAGAAACATTTTCCGGCCTGTTTACCGTTCGGTTTCTATCACCGCTGATGGCAGGTCTTATTATTTTGCTCAGCATGTTGGTCGGATGGTTTGGCTCTTACATATCTCTGAAGCAATATTTGAAGACTTAGCGAAACCGAAGTTACCAGAAAATGCTTTTTACACGAAAGCACGAAATAAAAACAAAATTTCGTGCTTCATCTATTTCGTGTTTTCGTGGTAATTTATAATTATTGTCCAAAAATGAAGCCTTTCGATTCTATGAACGACAATTCTGATAAAAAGAATAAAGGGATTCGAAATTTTTCCCTCATGGCGAGTTGTCTGTTGCTTATGGCCGCCAGTCCCTTGGTCATTGCGCAGGAGCCCACAGCGCCGATCAATGAATATAAAAAAAAGGCCCGGGATATCAGTCGTGAAATCGAAAAGGGCCGGGATAAAATTCAAAAGTTTACCCATAAGGAAAGTGGTATCATTCAGCAGTTAAACCAAGCGGATCGGGCTTTGAATCGCTCTCGGAAACAGACCGCCAGCATCGGTCGCGAAATAGACCGACTCGATAAAATGATATCAGATGCAACTGTGGCATCTGAAAAACTTCTTAAGCAAATACAGGCCAATGAGCAGTATGTGGCCGACCGCCTGATCGCCCTATATAAATTGAACTGGCTGGGAAAATTTAATGTTCTGGCTTCGGCTGATAATTTGCAGGAGCTGTTGCATCGCAAAAAGGCCATTGAGCTGATCCTGGCCCAGGACCAAACGGTTATTCAAAACCTTATTGACAACCGCCTGGAATTTGAAAAGGTGCGATCGCGTTTAGAGAAGCATCGGAATGAAAAACGCCAACAGGCAAACGCCTACCTGAAGCAAATCAAGCGCATGGCCTCTGAACGCAAGAAACGCTCCAATCTTTTGGCCTATGTACGCAAAGAGAAGTCTGCCCAGCTGGCCGCAATTGAATCCTTGAAGCAAGCGGCCCGGGACTTAGATGAAAAGATTAAAAACTTGGGACTCGGGGCCAACCCGGGGGTGTCGGGTGAATATCGCACAGGCGAGTCATTTCAATCATATAAAGGCTTGCTTAAACTGCCGGTAAAGGGTAAAATAGTAAGTCTTTTCGGTGAGTTTAAAAATACCCGCTATCAGGTGTTAAATTTCCGCAGCGGTATTGAGATTCAAACCGAAAGAGGCGAACCCATTCAGGCCGTTTATGCCGGTAAAGTTCTTTATGCCGATTGGTTTAAAGGCTACGGAAACATGATTATTATAGATCATGGAGACAATTATTATACGGTCTACGCCCATATTGAGGAAGCCTTTAAAGCAAACGGGGATTCTGTCGAAACCGGGGAAGTGATCGCCACCGTTGGCGATACCGACTCCATTAGCGGACCAAAACTCTATTTTGAAGTTCGACACCATGGGAAACCGTTGGACCCGATGCAGTGGATTGAAGGGAGTACATAAATGAAAGGTAAAAAGATTCAGAACGTTAAGCTTTGGATGATCATGGTCAGTGCCGTGGTTTTTTGGACGATTGGAGCCGGTTTTTTCGGCGACCTCTCAGCTAAAAATGACGAATCCTATGAAGGGCTCAAAATATTTGCGGATGTCATTGAACTGATTGAAAAAGAATATGTTGATGACGTTGAGGCAAAGCAGCTGATTGAGAAAGCAATTGAGGGCATGCTTCAGAGCTTGGATCCCCACTCATCTTTGATGCCGCCGGAAGCATTTGAAGATTTGCAAATTGACACCAAAGGCAAATTCACCGGAATTGGAATCCATATCACCATGCGAGACGGGTTTGTAACCGTGATCTCACCCATTGAAGATACCCCGGCAGACAAAGCCGGTATTGTGGCCCAGGACCGCATTGTAAAAGTTGACGGCAAACAGGTGAAAGATTTGCGTGAGGCGGTCAAGATGATGCGGGGCCCAAAAGGCACAAAGGTTTTAGTCACCATCATGCGCCAGGGAGAA
>JASFEV010000180.1:0-9497 GCA_050124655.1 Desulfobacterales bacterium | reverse complement strand
TGGGGCTGAGCAACCATGCCGTGCACATGCCATCATGGCGCCTGATCGTTGACGGCAACGTCGACGTACCGACCCGGCTGCCCTACTCACAGATCCTCACGCTGCCCGGGATCGAACGCAAGGTCATCCTGATCTGCCCGGGTGTCTTTGTCAACCACGGGAAATGGAAGGGCATATCACTGATGACGGTGTTAAATCTGGCCCATATGCAAGCCGATACCACCCATATCAAAGTTTATGGACCGCAGGGCAACCGAGAGAAAGTTGAGCGCTTCCCCATCGCCGATGTTCGATCGGATAAGGTCTTTCTGGCCTATGCCGTCAACGGCGAAAAATTGCCACAAAAACATGGGTTTCCCCTACGCATCGTGGCTGAAGATTACTATGGCGACGATTGGGTTAAGTATGTGTATAAGATAGAAGCTATCAAAAAACTGGAGTGATGGAGTGCTGGAGTACTGGAAAAGCGAAGACAAAATTCCACCGATAGACCAAAGTTGTCATTACTCCAACACTCCATTACTCCAATACTCCAATAACAAACCAGAAGGAGTCTTTGATGGAAAACATCGATTATCGCGCACAATTAAAGACCAAAAAGGGAATGGTTGACTTTTTTGACATTACGCGGCTGGGAAAAAAGGGTGTGGCCGACATTCAACGCCTGCCCTATTCGATTAAAATCCTGGTGGAAAACCTGTTGCGCAAGCTGGATGGTCGCGTTGTGCTGGAAGAAGATCTACTCAACATTGCACGCTGGCAAACCCGCTATGATACGCCGGTGGAAATTCCATATCACCCGGCGCGTGTGCTGATGCAGGATTTTACGGGCGTTCCGGCGGTGGTCGATCTTGCGGCCATGCGCGACGCCGTCAAAGATTTGGGCGGCGACCCGCAAAAAATAAATCCGCTGGTTCCGGTGGATTTGATTGTCGATCATTCGGTGCAGGTCGACTATTTCGGCAGCGCCGATGCCCTCACCCGAAATGTCGCCAAAGAATACGAACGCAACGCCGAACGCTACGCCCTGCTGAAGTGGGCCCAGAAAAGCTTTGATAATTTCAACGTCGTTCCCCCCAACTCGGGCATCTGCCACCAGGTGAATCTGGAATATCTGGGCCGGGTGGTCATGACCGAAAAAGCCGGCAATGCAACAGTGGCCTATCCAGACACCTTGGTGGGCACCGACTCGCACACGCCGATGATTAATGCCATCGGGGTTATGGGATGGGGGGTTGGCGGCATTGAGGCCGAAGCCGTCACCCTGGGACAGCCTTACTATATGTCCATTCCGCAGGTCATTGGCGTCAAACTGGTGGGTGAGTTGCCGGCCGGCACAACGGCAACTGACCTGGTATTGACCGTCACCGAATTGTTGCGCCAGCGCAATGTCGTCGAAAAATTTGTCGAATTTTTCGGCTCCGGCATGAAAAACCTGACCGTCACCGATCGGGCCACATTGGCCAATATGACCCCGGAATACGGTGCCACCCTGGGCTTTTTCCCCATCGATGAAAAAACCATCGATTACCTTAAGATGACCAACCGCGCCGACCAGGCTGAGATCGTTGAAGCCTATGCCAAAAAACAAGGACTTTTTTACACGGATGCCACTGAGCCCGAATACTCTGAAGTCGTCGAACTGGATCTGGCCACCGTGGTACCCTGTGTTGCCGGTCCGGCCCGCCCCCAGGACCGCATCAACCTGAGCGATCTGAAGCAGAACTTTGCGACACTGCTGGGCTGCGATTACGAACGTGACACCGACATTGAGCACATATCCAAATACCACGATGAGTCCGGCTCGAAAACCAGCCGCGCCGAAGACTGCATGCCCAAAAAGAAAGCCTGTCAGGTGGTGATCAACGGCGAATCCGTTAAGCTATGCGATGGAGACATCGTCATCGCAGCAATTACGTCTTGTACCAATACCTCCAATCCGTTTGTGATGCTGGGTGCCGGACTGGTGGCCAAAAAAGCCGTTGAAAAAGGGCTGCGTGTGCCCGCCTATGTAAAGACCTCGCTGGCACCGGGATCAAAAGTGGTTATCGATTATTTAAAGGACGCCCAGTTGCTGTCGTATCTGGAAAAATTGGGATTTTACCTGGCGGGTTTCGGCTGCACCACCTGTATCGGCAACAGCGGGCCGCTGCCGCCTGAAATTGATAAGGCTATAAAAGACAAAGATTTAAGTGTGGCGGCCGTGCTTTCGGGCAACCGCAATTTTGAGGCCCGCATTCATCAGCAGGTGCGCGGCAATTTTCTGGCATCGCCGATGCTGGTGGTGGCCTTTGCCATTGCAGGCAGCATTGATATTGATCTGACCAACGACCCACTCGGTCAGGATGCAGACGGCCAACCCGTATACCTGAAAGATATCTGGCCCACCGCAGCTGAAATTGAAGACCTGATCCCCAAGCATGTTAAACAGCAATATTTTAAAGAAGAGTACGCCAGAATATTTGACGGAGACGAATTCTGGCAAAAGCTTCCGGTTGCGGAGGGCACCACCTTTGAGTGGCAGGAAGAATCAACTTACATTCGCAAACCACCCTATTTTGAGGGATTTGAGCTGGATATCGCCCAACCGGCCGATGTTCAAAATGCCGGTGTTTTGCTGATTTTAGGCGATTCGCTGACCACCGACCATATCTCCCCGGCCGGCGCCATCCCGCCCGATTATCCGGCCGGACAATATTTGATCGGAAAAAAGGTCGCGCCGTCTGATTTTAATTCCTATGGATCCCGCCGGGGTAATCACGAAGTCATGATGCGCGGTACCTTCGGCAACATCCGGATTAAAAACCGGCTGGTGGATCCCAAAGAAGGCAGTTATACGCTCAAATACCCGGCACGCCAGGAAATGTTTGTTTATGATGCCGCCATGCAATACATGGCCGAAAATAAGCCGCAGCTGGTTCTGGGCGGTAAGGAATACGGCACCGGCTCCTCACGCGACTGGGCAGCTAAAGGGTCCCAGCTGCTGGGTATTAAGGCCGTTATTGCCGAATCCTATGAAAGAATTCACCGCAGCAACCTGGTGGGTATGGGTGTGCTGCCGCTTACCTATAACAAAGGCGACAGCTGGCAGAGCCTGGAGCTCGACGGCTCTGAGGCATACACCATCACCGGTATTGAAAATATATCACCCCTAAAAACCCTCGCTGTTCAGGCCGTCAAGCCGGATGGCCAAAAAATTGAGTTTGATGTCACCGCCCGCTTGAACACCGATATTGATGTGGCGTACTTTAAACACGGGGGTATTTTGCCATATGTATTACGTAAAATATTAGCTGAGTAGGCTTCTGATGGCAGAAGTGCCGCAGTGATGCCCAATAGGATGCATTAACACACTTTAAAATCGTCCTCGTGCTCGTACTCGTCCTCGACATGCACACAACAACGAGTACGCGGACGACGACGAGAACGATAATTGAGACAAGGCGAAACAAACGGGCTGTGCAAATCGTTAAACCACCTTCAAAACACTCATTGAAGAAAAGAAAGGCTTAATATCATGGGAACGGAAAATCGAATCACCATAAACAATGATGGCACCCTGAACGTCCCGGATACACCTCAAATTCCGTTTATCGAGGGCGACGGCATCGGGCCTGAAATCTGGCAGGCAACCCGCCAGGTCATCGATGCGGCTGTTGATAGAGCTTACAGCGGTCAGAAGAAAATTTTATGGCTGGAGGTTTTGGCCGGTGAAAAAGCATTCGAGAAAACCGGAAACTGGTTGCCGGATGAAACTCTGGCCGCCATTGAAAAGCATGCGGTGGCCATTAAGGGTCCCATGACAACTCCGGTGGGCAAAGGGATTCGCAGCCTGAATGTGACCATCCGCCAAGCCCTTGATTTATATGCCTGCGTACGCCCGGTTAAATATATCAAGTCGGTTCCCAGCCCGGTTAAAGACCCGCAAAGTGTTAACATGGTCATCTTTCGCGAAAATACCGAAGACCTGTATGCTGGCATCGAGTACCAATCCGGCAGCCCGGATGCGGACAAGGTCCGCCAATTTTTAAACGAGCAAATGGGCACCTCCCTGCCGGCCGATGCGGGCATCGGCATCAAACCCATCAGTGCGACCAATACCAAGCGACTGGTGGCCAGAGCCATTGCCTATGCCCTGGACAACGGCTTTAACAGTGTAACGCTGATGCACAAGGGCAACATCATGAAATTTACCGAAGGCGCCTTTGCCCACTGGGGCTATGAGGTAGCGGCCGAAAAATTCAAGGAACAGACAATGACCGAAACAGAGCTGTGGGACGATTATCAGGGCAAGCAACCGCAGGGCAAGCTGGTGATCAAAGATCGCATCGCCGACATGCTCTTTCAACAGGTCCTGCTGCGACCGAATGAATTCGGCGTGATTGCCACGCCAAACTTAAACGGTGATTATCTTTCAGATGCCCTGGCCGCACAGGTCGGCGGATTGGGGATGGCACCGGGCGCCAATATCGGCGATCGATGTGCGGTCTTTGAGGCCACGCATGGCACCGCTCCCAAGTATGCCGGCCTTGACAAAGTCAATCCCAGTTCGTTGATCCTCTCGGGCGCCATGATGCTGGTCCATATGGGGTGGCGGGAGGCATCCCGCCTGGTTCGCAACGCCTTGCAAGACACCATCACGGCCAAAACCGTTACCTATGATCTGGCCCGCCAGATCAGAGACGCCAAGCAGGTGAAGTGCTCCGAGTTTGGCCTGGCGATCATACAACATATGGATTAGCGCCTTGCTTCTGGCTTCTCGCTGCTGGCAGCTTGCACTTGATTTTTTCTGATTATCATAAAAGTCGTTTTAGCCAGTCGCCAGTTGCCAGATGCCAGGACCCATACTTATAACCATGAACAAAAATTTTAGCTATATTATCGGCATTGCCTGTATGGCCGTTATCCTGGCAACTCTGGGCTGCAGCTCGCCGGCCAAAGTACCTGACCTGGGTGGGATTTACAACGATCTGGCCCAACATGAAGATCCTTATCGCAATCCGGTCATCCTGATCCCGGGATTACTGGGCTCCAAACTGGTTGATGCGGACAGCGATACCATCGTTTGGGGTGTCTTTGGCTCAGGCACATTAAACCCGAATAAGCCCGAGGGTGCCCGCTTGTTCGGCCTGCCCATGCAGCCCGGTAAAAACCTTTACGAATTAAAAGATCGCGTAACGCCGGCCGGCACGCTGGACAGGGTGGTGGTGAATTTCGGCGGATATCCGGTTGAGCAAAATACATATGCCTACATCCTTGGAGTATTGGGCATTGGCGGATATCGGGATGAACAGTTGCATGAGGCCGGACTGGTGCACTGGGGCGACGAGCATTTTACCTGCTTTCAATTTGCCTATGACTGGCGCCGGGGCCTGGTGGAAAGCGCAAAGCGTCTCGATCGCTTTCGACTGACGACAGACAGCGTCGACAGATTGCCATTGATCATCTAAAAAAATGTTTAGCGCGCGCCCGGCAATTTTCGGAAGCCATGGACCGACCGGCCCGCTTTCCAGCGGGATTACGGTATTATCTTGTGGCAGGCGATTCGGAGGATACAGCTAAAACGGCACGCATACACTCAGACGGCACCCTGAAAATCGTGGCAAACGGCCCGGGGGACGGCACAGTGCTGCGTAGCAGCGCTTTGCTGGATGAACGCCTTTCTGACAACCGGAATTTTAGGCTGGTTTCGCCGATACCCTGGAGCGATGTGATGTTTCTGTTTTCCAGTCATCGCAATATCACAAATGACCCGGCCTTTACGGATAATCTGTTATTTATTCTGCAGGATATTGAACGTATTTATTGAAAGGGAGATATTTGAATGGAAACCTATTATAAACCGGAAGATCTTCCCCGGTTTGAAGAAATCGGTAAAGACGCTCCGGAGCTGGCTCGTAAATTCTTCGATTATTACAATGCCGTTTTTGCTGATGGAGAGCTGAGCGAACGCGAGAAAGCGCTGATTGCCCTGGCGGTGGCGCATACCGTCCAGTGCCCCTACTGCATCGATGCCTACACCCAGGCCTGTCTGGAAAAAGGATCCAACCTGGCGGAGATGACCGAAGCCGTGCACGTGGTCACCGCCATCCGTGGCGGCGCTTCCCTAGTTCACGGTGTTCAGATGCGCAATATCGCTGACAAATTATCCATGTAACCGAGACACGATGCCCGAACAAGCAAAAATAACCGAAATGCAGAAGTCCCCGCAGGCCAGGACGTCTGATATCGCACCATTTAAATCCATGTTGGCCCAACATGATCTTAAGCTTGTGCGCCAGAATACGGCGACTTTGCAGATCAATATGGGCTTTTTGTGCAACCAGACCTGCCGTCACTGCCATTTAAATGCCGGGCCGGGCCGCACAGAAAACATGGATGCGCGGACGCTCAAAGCGGTGGTGGACTACGCGCAGCGCTGCCGGTTTGAAACCATCGACATCACCGGTGGCGCACCGGAGCTTAATCCGCTGCTGCCCGATTTGATTCAACAAATATCACCATTGACGCCGCGCAGCATGCTGCGCTCGAATCTGTCGGCGCTGAATCAACAGATGAATCGCCTGCTGGATGTACTCACATATCACCGGGTGGTGATTGTGGCCTCATTCCCATCGCTGAACCTGTCCCAGACGGACGCGCAACGCGGTGAAGGCATTTTCGAAGAAAGCATTGCCGTACTCAAAAAACTCAATGCCGTGGGCTACGGCTGCGATGGATCCGGGCTGGAGCTCAACCTGGTCTCAAATCCCACCGGTGCTTTTATGCCGCCCGATCAGGAGCAGGTCGAAAAACGATATCATCAAATCCTGGCACAAAAATGGGGACTGACGTTTAACCATCTGTTTAATTTTGCCAATGTGCCGCTGGGCCGTTTCAAGCAATGGTTGATTCAAACCGGCAATTATGAAGCCTATCTCCAAAAGCTGGTGGCCAGTTTTAATCCCTGCGCCGTCGAGGGATTGATGTGCCGCAGCCAGGTTTCGGTTTCCTGGGATGGCTACCTGTACGACTGCGACTTCAACCTGGCACGGGGCCTTTACATGTGCGGCAGGAAAATCCATGTTTCCGAGATGTCGGGGCCACCTGAACCGGGTACCCCTATCGTCTCTGCCGATCACTGTTACACCTGTGCGGCCGGCTCCGGCTTTACATGAGGCGGCACTATCACGACCTGAGTTCAGGTATAAGTGGTTTCAAAATCCCATCTGAGGCTTAATGGCTGCGTTGTCCCGCGCATTGAAATGCTCACGTACTGACGTGTACGCTCCGCTTCCAATGCTGCGGGAGGCCTTGCCCTCGAACCTGATCTGAGGCTTTGAAACCACTTATAGGAGAAACCCCATGCCGGCAACGCGGTCTGAACGCTTGATCGTTTTCACCCGCTTTCCCGAGCCCGGAAAAACCAAAACCCGTTTGATTCCGGCCCTGGGCCAACAGGGTGCGGCCCGCCTGCAGCGGCAGATGACCGAACACGTGATGGCAGCCGCAGCATCACTAAACGGCCAAAACGGGCTGAGTGTTGAAGTTCGCCATGCAGGCGGCAATGCTGCGCTGATGCAGGACTGGCTGGGATCGTATTTTATTTACCGACCGCAGGGCAGCGGAAACCTCGGCCAACGCATGCAAAGAGCCTTCGAGGCGGCGTTTCGGGACGATGCGGCGGCGGTTGTTATCGTCGGCAGCGATATCCCGGGGATTTCAGCCGACATTCTGCGTCAGGCCTTTGAAGCGCTCCGCAAAAAAGATCTGGTCCTGGGGCCGGCCAAAGACGGGGGCTATTACCTGATCGGTCTCAACCGGGCCCTATCGTTTAAAACCGTTGCCCGGTTATTTGACGGGATCAACTGGGGAAGCCACAGCGTTCTGGCGCAAACCCTGCAAATTGCCAGTAATCTGGGGCTCCATTTAACGCAGTTGGAAAGCTTGGCCGATGTGGATCGCCCCGCAGATCTGCCTGTCTGGCATGAGGCCCAAAATATCACGGCCCAACCGGATTTATCCATTATTATTCCGGCACTTAACGAAGCCAAAGCCATTGAGCCCACCCTTAGCCATCTCAAAGGTATCGATAATCTGGAAGTGATCGTCGTTGACGGCGGCAGCACGGATGGGACCGTCGATCTGGCCCGATCGTGGGGCGCCAAAGTTATTCAAACCAACGCCGGCAAAGCCATCCAGATGAACAGCGGGGCTGCAACGGCCACCGGTAAGGTGCTGGTTTTTCTGCATGCCGACACCCGCATGCCCCAAGACTTCGTTTATCACATAAATTCGGCCCTGAATCAAAAAGGGGTTGTGGCCGGCGCCTTTCGATTAGCCATCGACTCGCGTGCCGCGGGCATTCGCTTTATTGAGCGCATGACCGATCTGCGCTCCCGGTTAATACAGCTGCCGTATGGCGATCAGGCCCTGTTTATGAAAAAATCGATCTTCGAAGCCATCGGCGGCTTTGCGGACGTGCCGATCATGGAAGACTTTATGCTCGTACGACGCTTGCGTCGAATGGGCAAAATTGCTATTTTACCCGCTGCGGTCATCACCTCACCCCGCCGCTGGCTGCATTTTGGCATATTAAAGACGTGGTGGATCAATCAGATGATCATCATCGCCTTTTATCTGGGTATACCACCTGAACGACTGGCGCGCTGGTACCGCCGCGACGCCGGCAAAAAATAGTCGAAAAAAGGGGCACTTATGCCAACAGCGAATATTGTCTGTCGTTACCGCAACATGATCGTAAAATGATTACACGCTCCCGATATGTCCGGGTCAAGTATAACTCCCTCGAAAATAATGAAAAAATCATCGGTGCCCAAAACAGCTATGCGGCCCTGCTCGAACATGAGATCGATCATCTTAATGGGGTGCTGTATATCGATTATTAGAAGTCATCTTAATAATTTATTTATGCGTAAAAGCTAAGATTTGATATTACAGGCGAATACAGTAGCTTTAACAAAATCTGACAAACTACAGATCTCATCTACTTATCTGTACTTTATAGAAACTTGTGATATTTTTTGACATCAAAGGCCCTGAAATGCTCGGTTTTTAGAATATTGTCTAAATCGGAACCATAAGGAGATCGATCTAATGGCAGCGGAACGGAATACAGAATTTATTGATTTGTTTATCGAGGTAACTAAAGCAATTACTTCAAGCCTTGACCTCCATGAAGTATTTAATCTCATCACGCAGAAGATCCCTGAAATTCTCAATGTCAATGCGGCAACCATACGATTGTTAGATGATTCGGGTAAAAAATTGGTATTGAAAGCGGCTCATGGTTTGAGTCAGAAATACCTGAACCGCGGGACAATCGATACCGAAGAACCGGTATTCCAAGCGCTGAAAGGGGAACCAATAGTCATTGGAGATGCCACGCAGGATCGCCGAATCAAATATCCAGAAGCTACAAAACACGAGGGCATCAAAAGTATTTTAGTGGTTCCAATCCCAATCCGAGGTAAAATAAATGGTATTTTAAGACTGCT
>JASFEV010000179.1:0-9535 GCA_050124655.1 Desulfobacterales bacterium | reverse complement strand
GGATGCCTCAGATCTATCATTCAGTGCCAAACCGTCCATCCGGTTTTTTGACGGCCGGGGGGCCAACCGGCCCTGGTTGTGTGAAATTGGCGATCCGTTAACACGGGTGGCCTGGCAAAGCCCGGTCAGCATGCACCCTGACACGGCCAAAGCGCAAAATATTACCCAGGGCGACATCATCCAGATCGAATCGCAATGGGGCAGCTTGGAGGCTCCGGTTTACGTCAACGAATTTGTGCGGCCCGGCCTGTTGGTCATGACCCTCGGGCAGGGACATCAGGCGTATGGGCGTTACGCCCAGGGCAAAGGCGTCAATCCATTGGCCATTTTGCCGCCGGACGCAAATTCAAATTCACAGGGGCCAATTTTTTCAACCCATCAAATCAAAATCCGACCCACCGGCCGGACGCTGGAGCTCGCCTATATGTACGGCAGCCGAACCCAGCACGAGCGGCCCTTTGCGCTAAGCGTCGGCCTGAAGGAACTCAATCAGGGAAAAATGCCCAAACGGGACGGTCTGACCATGGACGATTTTCCCTTAACGCTGCCGCTGCCCGAAGGATATGACCCTAAACGTGATTTTTATCCACCCCATGATCATGAAGGATATCGCTGGGCCATGGTGGTTGATCTGGATCGCTGCATCGGCTGTGGCGCCTGCTCGGCCGCTTGCTATGCTGAGAACAATATTGGCATCGTGGGAGAGGAGCGGGTGCTTGAAGGACGGGAGATGACCTGGCTGAGCATCGAGCGTTTTCAGGATCCGCATCAAAAGTCAAAGGTCACCTTTCTGCCGATGCTTTGTATGCACTGTGATAATGCCCCCTGCGAATCGGTCTGCCCGGTGTATGCCCCGCATCATTCAAAAGAAGGCATCAATAACCAGATCTACAATCGCTGCATTGGAACGCGTTATTGCGTCCAGAATTGCCCCTACAAAGTGCGGCGCTTCAACTGGTTTACCTGGCAGTGGCCGGATCCCATGAACCTGCAGCTCAATCCCGATGTGACGGTGCGCAGCAAAGGGGTCATGGAAAAATGCTCATTTTGCATCCAACGCATCAAGGTCGCGCACAGCAATGCCAAAAATGAAAAGCGCATGATCCAAGACGGGGAGATCATTCCGGCCTGCGTGCAAACCTGCCCGACCGATGCACTGGTTTTTGGCAGTTTGATGGACAAACAGAGTCGCGTCAGAAAGATGGTGGATGATCCCCGCGCCTACCAGGCTATGGGCTATTTGAACACCAAACCGGCTGTCATCTACCTTAAAAAAGTTTTACGCGAAGCGTAAACCTTTTAGTTAATGGTTATTGGTTATTCGTTATTGGTCGTTTTGCAGATTTTAATGATCGCTGTTCTAATAACCAATAACAAATAACGAATAACTCTCGCGTGAATGTTGGATTTAAGTTTGATGCAAATTAGAATGAATCGATTAGGATAAAATATTATGCCGGAACTTACGTACGCGAGTATCGATCAAACCGTACTGAACACGTTGACGCCACCCAAAAGATATTACTGGGCGATCGTGGCAGTTTTATTTTTGGGAGTGCTGGTGGGTGCCGCCTGCTGGGCCTACCAGATCTTTGTCGGTATCGGGGCCGGGGGCCAAAACAATCCGGTGGCCTGGGGCACCTATCTGATTAACTTTGTCTTCTGGGTCGGAATTGCCCATTCAGGTACCCTGATTTCCGCGATCCTGCATTTGTTCCGGGCCGGCTGGCGCAATCCCATTGCGCGGGCGGCGGAGACCATGACCGTTTTTGCGGTTTGCATTGCCGGGCTTTTTCCCTTTATCCATCTGGGTCGTGTCTGGCAGGTCATGTACATGATCCCCTATCCCAACCAGCGGCTGCTGTGGCCCAATTTTTTATCCCCCCTGATGTTCGATGTGATCGCCATCAGCACCTATCTGACGGTCAGCTCCCTGTTCTGGTACACGGGTTTGCTGCCGGATTTGGCGGCCATCCGGGACCGCTCCGAAGGGCTGCGCAAGAAAATCTTTACATTCCTTTCCATGGGCTGGACCGGCGCGCACGAGCAGTGGCGGCATTATACCCGCGGTTATTTGTTCTTTGCCGCCTTGGCAACACCTTTGGTCATCTCCGTGCACAGTGTCGTGTCCTGGGATTTTGCGCTGGCAATTGTGCCCGGCTGGCATACCACCATTTTTGCCCCCTATTTTGTGGCCGGTGCCATCCATTCCGGTTTGGCCATGGTGCTGACGCTGATGATCCCTTTGCGCAAAATATTTAGCTATCAGAAGATCATCACAAAGGAGGTTCTGGAAAATGTCGCCAAAACCATCATCTTCACCGGGCTGATCGTCGGTTTCGCGTATGCCACCGAATTTTTTATTGCCTGGTACAGCCACAACGCGGTTGAAATCGAACAGTTTCGCTGGCGGGTCACCGGTGATTATCGCTGGGGTTTTTTCTTTATGGTGGTATGCAACACCTTAATTCCGCTGCTGTTTTTGTTTAAAAAGTTTCGGACGAGCATCGCATCGCTTTTTATCATCTCGCTGATCGTTAACTTCGGCATGTGGTGGGAGCGCTTTGTGATCATCATCGGCGGTGTGGCCCGCGGCTTTTCACCCCATGCCTGGGGCTTATACACACCCACTTTAATCGAGTACGGCATCATGCTGGGTGCTTTTTGCCTGTTTTTCTTTTTATTTTTACTGTTTGCCAAGCATCTGCCCTCGGTCTCGATGACCGAAATGAAAGAAACCCTTGAACATGGAGGCAGCCATGGAGGGTAAAAAATACATTATGGGGCTGTTTAAAAATGAAGATCAGGTGGTGTCCACGCTGGCAGCCCTAAAAGAATCGGCCTTCAAATTTCAGCGGGTGCACAGCCCGTTTCCGAGTCATAAGATCATGGATGCCCTTAAGCTGAAAAAAAGCAAGGTGGGCTGGTTTACGCTGACCGGCGGCATCCTGGGTCTCATCAGCGGATTTGCCCTGGCGGTCTATTGCTCGCTCGAGTGGAAACTAATTGTCAGCGGCAAGCCGATCATATCGTTGATTCCGTTCTTTATAGTGGGATTCGAGTTTACTGTCCTGTTTGCGGTTTTCGGCAATGTCATCGGTCTGCTCACCCAGGCACGTCTGCCCACCTCAAAGGGCATGGAATATTACGACCCGCGCTGCTCGGGGGAGCATTTTGGCGTACTGGCAGCATGTGAGCCCATGCAGCAGGATGATTTAAAAGATTTTTTTAAGCAAAACGGCGGGGAAGTAAAGGTATTTGATTAAAATGGCATCCAACGAAAAAAACACGGCAACATCACAGAAATCGCCGATGGGCTGGATATCCATCATCTTGATCATCATCGGGCTGGCGGCATTCATATACGGGGTCGTCGGCGACCATCCGGAAAAAGCCTGGCAGGCCTATTTGATTAATTTTCTGCTGTGGTCTGCTATTGCCCAGGGAGCAGTTCTTTTTTCAGCGGTGATGCATATGACCAAAGCCCGTTGGAGTGGACCCCTATCGGCCTTAGCGGAGTCCTTTGCGGCCTTTTTCCCACTCTCATTCGTGCTCTTTCTGATCTTATTTTTGGGGCGAACCCACATATTCCCGTGGCTGCATGAGGACCTGCATGGCAAAGAGGTCTGGCTCAACATTCCATTTCTGTTTACCCGTGATGGTATCGGATTGCTGATATTGTATGCCATTGGTTTTGCCTATCTCTACAATGCGCTGCAGCTTCGCGCGGATGAGTTTCAGAATCAAGGTGGATTCCGGCAAATGATCTACAAGGGCTGGATTCGCAACAATCGCAGCACCGAGCAGGTCAAAAAGAAAATGACCACTTGGGCTGCGCTTTATATTTTAGCATTTACGCTGGTGCTGAGCCTGATCGGCTATGACCTGGTCATGAGCATGGACCCCCACTGGATATCGACCCTGTTCGGTGGTTACTCCTTTGTTAAGGCGTTTTATGTGGGTCTGGGCGCTTTGATCATCCTGGCGGCGATTACCCAGATCAGAAAAGGAAAAGAATCCGGCCTGAAGCCTTCTCATTTTCACGACATCGGCAAATTGTTTTTTGCATTTTGCCTGCTGTGGGCCGACTTTTTTTACGTTCAACTGACGGTCATCTGGTACGGCAACATACCTGAAGAAACTTATTATGTGATTGAGCGCACCGTGATGGTTCCCTGGAGCAAGCTGGCCTGGACCATTTTCATCGTCTGCTTCATCATACCGTTTGTCATCCTGATCAATAAAAAGATCAAATCAAAGCCGGGTTTTATGGTGATTCTGTGCAGTGTCATTATTATCGGATTCTGGTTCGAACATCTGCTGCTATTGGCGCCGGCGCTGAGCCATGGCGCGCATTCGCTGTCGTTGAATATTTCCGACGGATTGATTACGGCCGGCTTTTTTGGGTTAATGGTCATCGCCGTCAGCTCTTTTTTAAAACGTTTTCCGGGATTTTCCAGGACCACTGAGGCGGGCTCGCCTGGATAGAGGAAACGATCATTTTACGGGGTATCGAAGTCTTGAGTAAAAATGCCATCATCATTTTGACCACGTTGATCACCGGGCTGGCTATTGGGGTGTTTATTTTCCTGTTTTACAAGGTGCCGTACGGCGATGTTGGGCCGGAGCAGCCGATTCCCTTCAGCCACAATGTCCACAGCGGGGTGAAGCAAATCCAGTGTCAGTACTGCCACCCCTACGTGGCCTATTCCAATCATCCCGGTATCCCGGCGGTGGAAAAATGTCTGCACTGCCATAACTATATTATCGCCAAACATCCCTGGATCAAAAAGGAACACGAGTATTTTAACACCAATACGTCAACGCCCTGGATAAAGGTCAATTATGTGGCCGAACACGTGCTGTTTAACCACCAGCGTCATATAAACAGCAAGATTGCCTGCACCGAATGTCATGGGCAGGTGCAGAACCTTCAGCGTCTGCCGCATAAAACCTGGTACATGAATGAGTGTATTACGTGTCACTTTAAAAAGGGCGCCAACGTGGACTGCTGGCTGGCATGCCACAGTTAGTTATTTGTTAATAGTTATTTGTTATTGGCTTTGTAAGATGGATATCAAAACAACAGTCATATAATAACGAACAACAAAACACTAGTAACTGCGCGAAGCGAAAATGGAAAAACCAAATTTACCACCTGACCTCACTGAGAAAGCGCCATCGGGTAACCCGACCGCCAAAGCATTTACGCTGACATCTGCTCTGTGGTTTGCCGCGGCAACTTCTTTTGGCATGATCGGAGCGGGTTACTTGATTGCGCCGGACTTTTTGGCCAACATCGAGTATATCCATTTTGGCCGGGTAAGGCCCATGCACATCAATGCCGTTTTGTTCGGATTTGTGACACCGGGCCTGTTAGCGGTGGCGTTTTATTATTTTCCGCGCTTATTGCGCACAGAACTTTTTAGCCACAAACTGGGCGTGTTCAGCGCCATATTCTGGAACATCACCGTGGCTGCCGGTATGATCGGCATATCCCTGGGATACACTCAGGGACGTGAATATGCGGAATTGCCCTGGCCGGTTGATATTATGGTGGTGATCAGTTTCTCCCTGGTCGTATTCAATATTTTAATGACCATCCGGAAGCGAGAAGAGCGCATTTTATATGTATCCATCTGGTATACCACCGCCGCTGTCGTGCTGACATCTATCACCTATTGCCTGGGTAATGTCATCTGGAAACCCGACACCGGCGCTCTGGTGGGTATCCCGGATGCCATCCTTTTATGGTTTTACGGACACAATATTTTCGGGCTCCTATTAACGCCCATGGGTTTAGCGGTGGCCTATTATGTGCTGCCGATTGCGACCCGCAGCCCGCTCTGGAGCCACTCGCTTTCGCTGGTGGGATTCTGGTCTTTGATCATTGTCTATACTCACATCGGCACCCATCATCTGCTGCAGGTGCCGGTACCCACCTGGCTGAAAACCATATCGATTGTGGATAGTGTGGCCATGGTGATCCCGGTCATGATCGTGTTGATCAACTTATGGTACACCATCAAAGGCAGACTGGGGGAGATTCATGCCGACATCGGTGCCAAATTTGTGCTGACAGGAACGATCTGGTACTTCTTCGTCAATATCCAGGGCTCGATGATGGCCCTGCCGCATGTGCAGCGCATCACCCACTTCAACAACTGGGTGGTCGGCCATGCCCATATTGGTGTGCTCGGATTTGCCGGCGTGACCGCACTGGGCGGGCTGTATTTCATTTTGCCTAAAATAACGGGAAAACCATTGTACAGCAAATTCCTGGCAGACGTCCAATACTGGCTGGTGCTGATCGGCGTTACCGGCTTTGCGGTTGTTCTGACCATCGTCGGGCTCATTCAGGGCAATGCCTGGTACAATGGTGAAGCCCTTTATCGAACATTGCCCATGATTCAACCCTATTATATTTTAAGAGCCTCGCTGGGATTGTTTATTATGCTTGGCGCCTATATCGGATTATACAACGTCATTCGATCGTTATATTTTAATCGCGGAGCTGAAACATGAGAATGACCCCGACTGTCATTATCACGGGTATTTTGGCCCTGCTGGCGGCTATCACGTTGACGGTCGTTTACTGGCCCTATGCCACCCAGGATAAGACACCTTCTGAAATTTTTCGCGCACGCACGGCAATTGAAAGTGAAGGCCGCAAGATTTATCTGGAGAACGGGTGCGTCTACTGTCACAGTCAGTCCATTCGGACAATCGATTGGGTGCACGGCGCACATCGCATTGCCCAAACCGGCGATTATATTGCCGATGAACCCGTGGCGCTGGGGTCCCAGCGCACGGGTGTGGATCTGTCACAGGAAGGCGGCGAGCATCCGGACGACTGGCACATCGCCCATTTTATCAATCCGCGCTACACGCGGCCCAGTTCAATCATGCCGCCATTCGAGTGGCTGGGTATGGAGCGTATCGAAAAATTGACTCAGTACATTCAAAGCCTGGGATACAAGAATGCCGACCGACGCATGGAGCGCCAGCGCTATTGGAAAGCGGAATCCATCAAGGCCTATGAGGCCGGTCCCGATGAGAACGCCCGCTGGCTGGCTGAAATCGTGCCGGAAGGATGGCGCAACATACCCAACCCCTATCCGACCACCGAGGCCAGCTTGCAGCGGGGGCACAAAATTTATCAGAATAATTGTATCGGCTGCCATGGACCGATTGGAGACGGCATGGGCCCGGGCCAGCCCTGGATATACCCCCCGCCGTTAAATTTCACGATTCTAAAAGGTCGCGAAATATCCGGTGGAATCATTTACTATCAGCTGATGAACGGTATCACCGGGACCGCCATGCCGTATTTTAAAAAAGAGCTGGAATCCCAGAAGATCTGGGAAGTCGGTGATTACATCGCGGTTTATTTCATCAATCAGAGTGACGCCAATACCGAACCGCGGGGTATAGATGCGGCCTGGGAACCCTAACAAGCTATCTCAAAAATGTATCTAACACTCAATAACTGTGTTAAAAGCCTCCTTAAAATGCTCACATACTACACGTATGCTGCGCTTTTGCGTCGGCTTTTGCCTTGTTCTTAAGCGTAATCTACTATTTTTGAGATAGCTTGTATGCGAAAATGGTCCTTTTTCCGTAACTATTTAACTATTTAACGAATCAACTATTTAACTAAGATGTACTACCCTTACTTTATTGCATACATGGCCGCGGGTTTTATCATTAGCCTGGTGGTGTTTTTCTGGGCGCTGAATAACGGTCAGTTTAAAGACCAGCAACGGGCGCGCTTTTTACCATTGCAAAGTGATCTGCAAACCCAGCCGCTAAAAATGCCGCGATTTGCGCGCATTCAAACCTATGCACTGTTGACGCTGGTCTGCTTATGCCTGGCAAGTGCGGCGGCCGTGGTGATCTTTTCCCTGATGAAGGGCATGCAGCAATGACTCCGCAGAATGAGCATGCTAAAGGAAGCCGGTTATGAGATATTTTTACTTACTGGGCGTTCAGCATTTTGCCATGTATTTGTTCCCGGCCCTGGCAACGATTGTGCTGTTTATTATCGGTCTGGGATTTTACTATATTCGCCGAAAAGATTCTGAAGAGCGCGAAGCCCGCATTATCGAGGAATTTCCCGGCGGTATTCAAGGCCGTAATGCACCTTTTCCCCTGATTGCAATTCTGATACTGGTTGGAACTATCATCTGGGGGTTGGCCTATATCATCTTAATCGGGACATTAGGAGTAAAAATCTAATGGAACATCCGGATCATCAATCATCCGCTATCAAAACCTGGTTATTTGTCCTTTTTTTTGTCGCCATTGTCTTGTTCCAGGGGTGGCTGGCGTTTACGGTTATCGGAGATCTCGGCCAGCCTGATTGGGATTATCGGCCGATCAAGGACGTTCCCGCGGAGTCTGCCTTTGCAATATGGGATCCGTATTACCCATTACCTTACGCCCAGCATGTGCTCAAAGAGCAGGGTCGGGAAGAAAACCCAAAGCATTTGTACGTGATCCCTTTTAAAGGTGTTGAATAAATGAAAAAGATATTTGGATTTTTTATCGTTGTCGCCATTTTTGTCCTGGCGGTCTACCACGCGCTGGTCTATTATGACAACAACTTCCGTTATGGCCGTATGCGGGAAACGCCGGCCGTGCGGCCCTACGAAGAGCCGCTGCTGATCAAAGAAGCCGGCCTGGTCCCGGTGAACGGTGGCGAAGCCATCTTCCGCGTAACGGCCGGAACCGACCTACAGTCCCCCCTCGATATGAGCCAATCGGCTGTCATTGCCCGCGGCAAAGCCGTATACCTGATCTATTGCGCCCAGTGCCATGGTCACCAATACGACGGCAAGGGCTCCGTCGGTCAGAGCTTTGCGCCCCTGCCCACCGATCTGCGCAGCGCCAAAGTCCAGGACAGCCCTGCCGGTCAGCTTTTCAAAAATGTCAGCTACGGCATCCCCGATGGCCGGCAGCCGCCCTTGCACGCAACCATTACCGTCGATGACCGCTGGCGGGTGGTTGCGTTCGTCAAATCCCTTGGCACGCGGGAATAAAACTCAATTTTCCTGGAGTAATGGAGTAATGGAGTAATGAAAAATCCTAAATTTTATATCATTTGTCATTTTAAAACGCCTTTTTTGTATATGAACTAAATTGAGCTCTATGATTCTTTGAAGTTAATGCCAGCAACACTCCAATACTCCAGTACTCCAACACTCCATGATTAAAGATCCCAACCCAAACACCACCTCGAAAACATGTGACCTATGTGGTTTGCCATTACGGTACGGAACCGTCAACGCGGTGTATTCAGGAAACACCTATGCCTTCTGCTGCAATGGCTGCCGGCAGGTGTTCACCATCCTGATGGAAGCCACAAACTCACCCAACCCTGAAACTTTCCGAGAAACCGAGCTGTTTAAACAATGCCAGGCCAGGGGCATTATCCCCTCTTCCGAAGAAGAACTCATGGCGAAGATGGGCGATGCCGGTTTCGGCGCTAACGGCACCCATCCAGATTCCGCCAGGGCATCTGCAACGATTGCCG
>JASFEV010000178.1:0-9579 GCA_050124655.1 Desulfobacterales bacterium | reverse complement strand
TAGGCGTTATAGTGATAACTTTTGGTTTTGTAGGTATGTTAAATGCTGGAAATTACGGAAAAAAAGATATTGTTGATACTGCAGCCAGTGCGGAATCATTCAATACGTTGGTTGCAGCAATGGTGTAATCCACGTTGTCGATACCGTCGTACTGCCAAATTAAGGTCTGCAGTAATTGCGTCAACCTGATTGCTTCGCTGCAAGATGGTAGAATAATATATTCGTTCCCGGTTGACTATAGGTTCCCTCAACAGACGTCTGTTGAGGGAATCTTATTCCCATGGTCTTTAGAGTATTTGCTTTGTAACCACCCCAATACCCTGTCAGCTGATTCACAAAGATATGAAATTTAGGTAATAAAATTGTGACAGAAATTACATAAATTTAAGACTTCGAAACTCCCAACAAATTATAACAGTTTGATATATTTTAAAGAATATAAAAATAGGCCGATGGCATATTTTTTGCAGATTGCAAATAGTGTCTGCAAATGCCCTGACCTTCAACGCTTAGGTTCGGCTCGCAGCAGGCACTTCTATCGGCTGGGGGACGGGTTCTCATTTTACCCCTTTTACCACTAAAATTGGTACGCCTTTGGGAACCCCAATCCCCCTTCCTTCCTAAAGATCATGAGCGGGGGCTCAAAAGGGAGCGCGGCCTAAAAAGGTCACAGACAGGTTCGAATCCTGCACCCGCTCCATCTCCAAATTTGACAATTTCTATAGGTCTTTTGACCGGCCCCAAAAACAGCTAAACTTATAACATATTGTGCCGATAAGACGATAAAGCGCAACTTGACATCACCCAACCCATAAAGGGGACCTTATGCAGGCCTTTTTTTCATTTATCTTCTTTTTGCTTCTGCCGCTGGCAATTGGCGTCTTGATCATATATCTGTCAATCGACCTTTTTGAATATTTGAAAAAATACCACCCGATGGCATATAAACAAATGTCTTTTGAAAGCCTTTTTGGCATGTCAGGTGATAATTCGCTCATATACCTCATCAAACCACAGGAATATTTCCGATTTCTGCTGGCACCGGCCGATCTGCAGGATCATAATATCAAAGTGTATAAGCACCGCCTTAAGTTAGGTTTTATTGCCCTCCTGGGATTGTTTGTGATTTATCTGCTGTTGAATCTCATTTTCTGATCGGAAAACCTCGCATAGGATTTCGAAGACCTTAAACGGCTGCCTACCCAGCACATTTTACCATATCTGTCAGCTGCACTTTTTCGCTCCTACTCTGGCATCTTGACCTGCAAAATAGTATAATCTACCTAACGGTAGGTAATTTTCTTGACATGACCGCTATTTTAACATACACACTGAGGCCGCCATTCAATAGCTTAATTTGCAACCATATGGAAATCGCATGACAAACAAAAAAAGACCGAATGCAAAGGCAACCAATGCCCGTGATCGTGTGCTGAAAACAGCCATCGGTATCTTCGCACAAAAAGGGTACGCCGGAACATCCGTGCGTGAAATCGCAGATCAGGCCGGAGTGAGTAAACCGGTACTCTATTATTACTTTAAAAGTAAAGAAGGGCTTTTTTTGGCCATTTTGGAGATGGCCGAAAATTTACAGAAAAAGTTGCTGGCCGATGTATTGGAATCACAAGGCAATGTATTGGATCGACTTCTAATGCTTTATCGCCGGGTATATTCGGAGGTCGCAGCGCACCAAAGTCTTTACAAAATGATCCACGGTCTCATATTCGGACCCCCTCAGGGAACACCCCCTTATGACTTTACGCGCTATCATCGCCACATGATCAATGCGATTTGCAAGATTTATGATTCGGGGATTGCCGGCAATGAGGTCAAAAAGTCAGCTGGCGAAGAGGTTGCTTATCTGGTATTGAGCCTGATTGATTTTTGTTTGCACATGGATCAGGTTAAACCACAATCTGCCGATCCGCAGCGTCCCGAGCGTCTGCTGCGACTGGCATTTGAGGGAATTGACAAAAAGACGGTAAAATAAATGCAAATCAAACGTTCATTTTTATTTCTGGCAGTGTTGTTGTGGACCGGTTTTTTTGCATCTGGCTGCGATGATAAAGCGGGCCTGGCGAACACTGAGAACCATTCAAACCAGCCGGCTGCCGTTCCGGTATCCATTATCAAGATCGAAGCAGAACCGATACGGGATATCATTTTTTTGCCGGGTACAACCGAAGCCTGGCAGGATGTGCAGGTGGCAGCCGATACCGCCGGCCGGATTGAGTGGATTGGCCCACGTGAGGGAGACGTCGTTAAAAAGGACGATCTGTTGATCAAGATCGACGTCTCCGCCCTTAAGGCCGCCCTGGAGCATGCCAAAGCCCAATATCGATTGGTCGACGATCTTTATCAACGGCGGCGACGGCTTTTCGAGCGCAAGATCATTGCCCAGGAAGAACTGGATCAGAGCGCCACCCAGCGGACATTGGCAGCCACTGACGTGGAACAGATAAAGGTTAAATATGAACATGGATTTCCGCGCTCACCCATTAACGGCATCATTAATCACCTGTATGTGGATGCCGGGGAATTCATCGATACCGGCAAGCCGATCGCCGACATCATCAATATCGAGCGCATTAAAATCAATATCCGCGTACCGGAGCTTGACATCCGCTTTGTGCTGCAGGGTCAAAAGACACCGGTCAAAATCGATGCCTTCCCCAATAGGACGCTTACCGGAACGGTCGATTTTGTCTCGTTTAAAGCCGATCCGGCCACTAAAACATTTCTGGTACGCACCGTGATTGATAATCCATTTGCCGATATTCGACCGGGAATGATCGCCCGGGTGGCCTTTGTGCGCCGTGTGATTCCCGATGCGCTGCTGGCCCCGCTGTTTGCATTGGTGGACAAAGGTGGCGAGCGTCTTGTATTCATCGAGAAAAACGGCATGGCGAAATCGCGAACCGTTGGCATCGGTGTGATTGAAGGCGATCGTGTTCAGATTACCAGCGGTTTGAATCCAGGCGATCATCTGATCATCAAGGGGCAGACCGAAGTCGAAGACGGCATGAAGGTGCGCGTGCAATGATTCTCAACCGATTCGCACTCAAACGGCAGGTCACCGTCTTGGCGCTGCTGGTGGTCATTGTGATTGCTGGATTGTATTGCTACGTCACACTGCCGCGTGAATCCTTTCCGGACATTACGATCCCTTATGTCTTTGTGACGACCACCTATGAGGGCGTGGCTCCGGCCGACATGGAGGAGTTGATCACGATTCCCATCGAACGTAAGCTCAAAGGCATCGATGATGTCGAAGAAATCCGCTCCACCTCCGCCGAAGGGTTTTCGACGGTGGCCATTAAATTTTCACCCAAAGTCGACCTAGATGATGCCCTTCAGAAAGTGCGCGACAAAGTCGATCAAGCCGAAGGCGACTTGCCAGCCGACCTACAGGATGATCCGGTCATCAAGGAAGTCAATTTTTCGGACATGCCGGTTATCCGCGTGGTATTATCAGGACCCTTCAGCCTGCGACGTCTACAGAACTTGGCCGAGGATATGCAGGACCGGCTCGAATCCATATCCGGGGTTCTGGAAGCGCGCCTGACGGGCGGATTGGAACGTGAAATTCATGTTGAATTCGATTTGGATCGTGTGCGGGCTTACAATGTTCCATTTTCCAACATTATCGGTGCGGTCAATAACAGCAATGTAAACATGCCCGGCGGTAGCATGGATATCGGCGAAGGCAAATATCTGGTGCGGGTGCCGGAGGACTTTGAGCATCCATCTGAAATTTTTTCGATCGTGGCTTTCGTGCGGAACGGCAATCCGGTTTACTTAAGGGACATCGCCACCATTAAAGACGCCTATAAAGACCCGCTTACCCGATCGCGTATCAACGGAGAAAATAGCGTCACCATCGGGGTCCTCAAGCGCAGCGGTGAAAACATTGTGCGCGTCACCGAAGAAGTCAAGCAGGTGGTTAACGATATGCGGCCTGATCTGCCGCAGACCTTAAAAATCGACCTGACCGCCGACCAGTCCAATGACGTGCGGTTGCTGGTAGCGGATCTGGAAAACAATATCATTTCCGGACTGATTCTGGTGTTGGCGGTCATCTTCTTTTTCATCGGTGGTCAGTCAGCCGTCTTTGTGGCCCTCGCCATTCCATATTCCATGTTCATCACTTTTACGCTGCTGACCGGATTCGACGTCACTTTGAATATGGTGGTGCTGTTTTCTTTGATTCTGGCCCTGGGCATGCTGGTGGACAATGGCATTGTCATTGTTGAGAATATCTACCGCCACATGCAGGAGGGCAAATCCCGCCCGGAGGCAGCTGCTGTAGGAACCGACCAGGTCGCCTGGCCGGTGATCACCTCCACCCTGACCACCCTGGGGGCCTTTTCGCCGATGCTGTTCTGGCCGGGAATTATGGGTGAATTCATGGGATATTTACCCATGACCCTGATCATGGCCCTGAGTGCTTCATTGTTTGTGGCCCTGGTGATCAATCCGGTACTGTCGGCTCGCTATCAAAGGGTCAAAGCCGACAAGCCTGCTAAAACCACTCCGAACCGCGAGCCACGGGTCAAACAGTTTTATCTGATTTTGCTCAAATGGTCTTTGCGCCATCGCTGGGTGGTAATCGTTTCAGCGGTGATCTTGCTGGTCAGCGCCACCCTGGCCTTTGTCTTTTTCGGCAAAGGCACCGAGTTTTTTCCGGAAACAGAGCCCCGGCGCGCCTATGTTAATGTCAAAATGCCGGAAGGCACCAATCTGGATACCTCCGATGAACTCGTGGCCCAAATTGAAGCCATTGTGTCCGAATATGAAGATATACGCTATGTCATTTCCAATATCGGATCCATCGGCGGCGATCCGTTTTCCCAGGGCGGCACCGGCACCCATATCAGCCGGGTCGTGCTGGATTTCAAAGACTTTCACGATCGCTCTCGGCCTTCATCGGAAATTGTCAAAGAAGTCCGGCATAGAATTTTAAGCAACATTTATGGGGCGGAAGTACAGGTGGAAAAAGAAGAAGAGGGTCCGCCTACCGGACCGCCGATCAATATTGAAATTTTCGGTGAGGATATTTTCACGCTTGGAGAACTGGCTGCCCGTGCCCGTAAGGTCATCAAAGACATCCCCGGGCTGGTGGATTTAAAGGATAATTTTGTCAGAGGCAAGCCGGAAATCCGGGTGCGGGTCAACAAGGAAAAGGCAGCCCTGATGGGATTGGACACTTACACCATCGCCTATACGGTAAAATCGGCCATCAACGGCGTGAAAGCCGGTGTTTATCGTGAGGGCAAAAATGAATATGATATCATTGCACGCCTGCCCAAGCGTGATCGCCAATCCATTAAGAGTCTGAAGCGCATCACGGTTTCCGGCCCTCAGGGTGAGCCGATCCCCTTGACCAGTTTGGCCGAGGTGCATCTGGGCAGTGGCATTGGTGCGATCATGCGGTTGGATCAGAAACGGGTGGTCACCATATCCGGCGATGTATCGGGGCGCCTTGCCAATGACGTGATCAAAGACATCGATGCCCGCCTATCACAGCAAATCGATTGGCCCAAAGGGTACCGATACCAGTTTACCGGTGAACAGGAAGAGCAAGCCAAAGCCCAGACCTTTTTGAGCAAGGCCTTTTTTGCCTGCATCGCTCTTATTTTACTGATTTTACTGACCCAGTTTAACTCTCTGATCACCCCGTTGATCATTCTGGCCTCGGTGGTGTTTTCTTTGATCGGCGTATTTTTGGGCCTGCTGATCACCGGCAAGGCTTTTGGAATCATCATGACCGGTATCGGCGTCATCAGCCTGGCTGGCGTGGTGGTCAACAACGCCATTGTACTCATCGACTATATCAACCAATTAATGGCCAAAGGTCTGTCTTCAACCAAAGCCCTGCTGCGGGCGGGAGCGGTGCGTTTTCGTCCGGTAATGCTCACCGCCATCACCACCATTCTGGGCCTGCTGCCGATGGCCACCGGCATCAGCTTTGACTTTCGCAAAATGGCCTTTGATATCGGCGGCGAGTCTTCCCAGTGGTGGGGGCCCATGGCCGTGGCCGTGATTTTCGGACTGGGATTCGCCACCTTGCTGACCCTGATCCTGGTACCGGTGCTGTGTTCGCTGGCGCACAGCTTCCGCCGCCAAAGATAATTTTTCACTTTTGAAAAGCTTGACTGACCTGAATTGACAACAACCCTCAATCTCGTCTATAGGTATAATCGAATCTGCATATTCTCAATGTCGATTTGAAAAATGGGTCCCTAACGGTGGATCAATTTCTGGGCTTTTTAACAGACTGGTTTGTCGGACATACGGTTTATGAGGATCAGAAGTTATTTCACTCGAATATCGCATGAAAATGATGGTATTATGCTGGTTCGAAGTATCCGACGCTCAGATCTGCCTCACATTGCAGCTGTTCAGACCGAAAGCTGGCGCGACAGTTATGCGGATGCTTTCCCGGATGCGTATCTCGCTAACCAGCTTGCTGAAGACCTTGAGCGCCATTGGCATGAAATGCATATCCAGCTGGACGATATCATTCTAGTTGCTGAAGAAAATGGAATCATCGGATTCATAGCCGTTTGGTGCCGACCCGAGCCCTATATCGATAACCTGCATGTCAAGCCATCTCACAGATCTAAGGGCATCGGCTCAAAGCTGATGACCTCGGCCGCCCGACAAATGATCCAGCAGGGTCACCAGACAGCCTATCTTTGGGTCGTCGAAAGTAACGAAAAAGCGATTCGGCTGTATGAAAGGCTTGGCGGTGTCCTCACAGAGCAAGCATTGAAGAATCTATTCGGGCATCAGGTACCAAGCGTAAAAATAGTATGGTCGGACATTTCGACGCTGTGTTCAATCGGTTAATTACTAAATGATTCAGTCGTTTTGATAGCGGCTGCCAGATAAATACCATATCAAAGAATTGAGGCGACTGGCGACTGGCTGCTGGCTGCTTGCTTCTGGCTGCTAACTTGTGCAGCAAAGCAGGTCCGCCATTTGTGTAACACAGCTTAGTCGGAAAACAACCGGGGACGGGGATGAGTAGGAGGACGAGTACGATATGTAGCATGCGCTTTCGTCCTCGTCGTCGTTCTCGTGCTCGTCCTCGAGAACTCAAACCACCATAGACCCACGACACGCAAATCGAAACGCGCAACTCGCAATCCGAGATGCAAATACAATTTGACCGAAGGTGCCTCTATAGGGTATAACATCAAAGGTTCAGGCGGCTCTTACCGGCGCCGCAGGCATTGAACAGCTAACATATGAAGTGAGCAAATGAAAAGAAAAAGCATGTTCTTATCGATTGCCGTTGTACTGGTTCTGCTAGCAATTTACGGCATTTGGCATTACAGCCCGCTGCGTTACCTCACCCAATCCAATTCAGGATCTGATCAGAGACTGACAGCTGCCAATAAAAACCGAGGCCGGCCGGTGGTTGTCACCAAAAGAATTATAGAGCAACCGGAACATACCCAGCAGAGCGGTGATCTGATTCAGCCCCTGATCGTATCAAAACAAATTCAGCCCGAGGAAACACCGGCAGTGGCTAAACCGCAGGTACAAGTCGAAATCCCGGCTGCTGTGGAGAAAGAAGCTCCCCCGGCTGCTGTGGAGAAAAAAATCCCGCCGGCAGCACCGGCGGCTTCATCGTCGACCAAAATTGCGCAGGCGCAGACCGCCGAGGCGAAAAAACCGGCAGAGCCACTGCCACCTGCCAAAAAGAAGTCAGCTTTACAGCCCGATTCCAGACATCCGTATTCCCTGATGTTGTCCAGCTGCCGTTTGCCACAAAGCGCCCGCAAAGTCGTATCGGATTATAAAAAGGTGGGATTGAAGCCGTATGTTGTCAAAGTCAAATTTAAAAGCGGCAATGAATGGTTGCGGGTTTTAACAGGCCACTACCAGACCCGCAATGAGGCCGCCCAAGCCAAAAAGGATCTCCGGCTCTCAAACGCCATTGTCAAAAAAACGCCGTATACCAATCTTATCGGTACCTATAGCTCCCTGAATGCAATGCAAGCCGATCTGCAACAGATTAAAAAATTGGGATATTCACCCTATTTTCTCAAAACACAGGCCGGTGAGTTGAAATTAGTGGTCGGTGCTTTTGTCACCCAGAAAGCTGCTGAGAATCAGCAAGCGGAATTGCAGGCCAAAGGTATTCAAAGCATGGTCATAAACCGATAAGCCACCCCACTACTTGCAGCTGTCCACTTACAACACGTAACCTGCAACCCGTAAACTCGCAACGCGCTTCTTGCTGCTGGCTTCTGGCTGCTCGCCGCTGGCTGATTGTGCACAAGCCAAGCGGCGCCTTACAAGCGATTCAGGCGCATACTATTTGTGAAATAGGCCTTATTAAAAGATCCGAGGACGAGTACGATAGCTTTCGTCGTCGTCCTCGTACTCGTCCTCGAAAAATCAACCCATCACTTATGCATAACCCCTGGTTCCACAGGCCGTTCGACAGGCTCACGGTCCTGAGCGTAGTCGAAGGACAACCTGCCCTTTAGCCTCTGCTTGCCGCGGCGTAGCTTGCCAAAGCGAAGACGGGTCTTCCGACCATCCAACCGTTTTCTTATTGATTTGAAAAAATTATGGCTTAATTTATTTAATCAGTATTTGCATTTACATTAACCGACGGTATCAGTCTAATGGCTAATATTTTAGTGATTTCAGCGCATCCGGATGACGAGACCCTTTTTTGTGGTGGAACGCTGGCCAAGTATGCCCAACAAGGTCACGCCGTTGTCATCCTGGAAACCACGCGCGGTGAAGGGGGCGAAGTTGGCGAACCGCCGTTGACCACGCGAGACAATCTGGCTGCCTTCCGGGAGCAGGAGGTGCGTGAGGCAGCCCGTATCCTGGGCGCCCGCGATATCTTTTTCCTGCCCTACATTGACCCTTACATGGAAATCAATGGCATTGCGCGTTGCATCGACGTCCCGCTGGCCGAATTTGCCGCCGCCATCGATAACTATGTGCGCAAAATCGGTCCGGATCTGATTATTACCCATGGCTCAAATGGTGAATACGGACATCCGCAACATATCTTCACTCACCAGGCCACCCGTTTGGCGCTCAGCAACGGCCATTCGGACATCGCACTGATGAGCTGGTCGGCCTGGCACGCGCCATCGGAACGCGAGCGGGTTTTAAACCAGGACGATGCGGCCGACATCATCAGCGACATCAGCCCCTGGCACGAAATAAAGGTCACTGCCGCCCTTTGTCACAAAACCCAGCATGCCATGTTCTTGCGCAATTCGGGCGCCCCCACAGTTCCGGATATGATCTGGAAAACCGAGTCCTTCCACATCTGGCAGGGCCCACTGCCCGCGGATCTGTAAGACCTCAACAGACACCCCCCGGCTCCAACAATATCACCCGTTGAAAGCTTGCCTTATTCATTTAAAATCCTATCTTAAATTTTGATACCGAAGTTGAAAGGACGTTGCCTTGATGTGGACATATAGAGGACAGAAAAGACCCGATTTTGCCATCGTGCCTGAGACCGGTCAAGAATCGGTGTGGGACTACCCCAGACCCCCTAAACTGGTACCGGACGAGCGAAGAGTTGAAGTCCGT
>JASFEV010000177.1:0-9705 GCA_050124655.1 Desulfobacterales bacterium | reverse complement strand
AATCGCAGCCATTTGTATATGGGGAGGATAAACATGGATTTTGAACTGACCAAATCACAAAAAGAGATCCAGAAAGCGGCCCGGGAATTCGCCAAAGGCGAATTCGATAAAGAGCTGGCCCTGGAGCTGGATCGCAATCACGAATTTCCCACCAAAATATGGAAAAAAGCCTGCGAACTGGGTTTCGTGGGGGTGCACTTTCCTGAGGCGTACTCCGGACAGGACCTGGGCGTGATGGAAAATATTATTATCGCCGATGAGTTTTGTGCCCGGGATTCGAGTATCGGCGCAGCGATCATCTTATCCAGTTTTGCGTCCGAGTGTGTGCTGCGATTCGGCAGCGAAGAATTAAAGCAAAAGTTTCTGCCGCCGGTCGTCGAGGGGAAGATGCTTTCCGCCGGAGCCTTTACCGAGCCGGGTCACGGCTCCGATATTACATCCCTGGATACCACCGCCGTGCGTGACGGGGATGAATGGGTGATCAACGGAACCAAAACCTTCATCACCAACGGGGGGATGGCCGGGTTTTATTCCGTGATGTGCCAGACGGATACGGAATGTCAGCCCTCTTACCGAGGCATCAGCCTGATTTTGGCGGAAGCCGAGCGTGAGGGCATTACTACCGCCGATGTGGGTGATAAGATGGGCATCCACACGATGGCGACAGCCGAGGTTAATTTTAAGGATGTGCGGGTACCGGTTACGAATCTGATCGGCGAAGAGGGTAAGGGATTTTACCAGGTGCTTGAGTTTTTTGATGAGAGTCGCATTCTGGTGGCCGCCCAGGCTTTGGGCACCGCCCAGGGCGCCTATGACCGCGCTTTGGCTTATGTCAAAGAGCGCGAGCAGTTTGGCCGTAAAATTGCCCAATTTCAGGTGACCCAGCACAAACTGGCCGACATGGCCACTAAAATAGATCTTGCCCGGCTGATCACATACAAAGCCGCCTGGAATTTTGATCAAGGCCGTATCGATCCCAAACTGACGTCGATGGCCAAGATGTACGCTGCGCGTACAGCAGTCGAAGTGGCCGATGAGGCCATTCAATTGTTGGGTGGGTACGGTTACATGACCGAGTATGAAGTGGAGCGATTTTACCGGGATGCTAAAATCTGTGAAATTTACGAGGGCACTAAGGAGATACAGAAGAATACTATTGCCTCCGCAATACTCGGCAAAATCAAGTAATTTCCGGCTCTAAATGGATATTTTTCCGATAAGCTGTGTTCTCCGCGGTTTTCAGTCTGCGACGTACTTCAAGTACGCCGCAAACTAAAAACCTTGTGCGGCCTTGCTTATCAAAAAAATCTCCTATTTATAGACCGGAAATCAACTTCATTTCCATTTCCAGTCTGGAAACGGCTATTTTTTCCAATCTCTGCGTTAGACTCAAATTTTGATCCGCGAAATACTATGTGTATGCCTGTGGTCAAAGTTTGAGTCTGCCTTGACCTTGAAAAAAATTTCTCAATTCCAGACTGGAAATACAATCTAGTTTCGAACTATAAGATTACAAAACCTCTCTTTCTCTGGTAGTACAGTGAATACCGTGGAGGTGAGCTACTTTTGTTGAGGTTTTAATTCTATTAGTCAAATAATTCAATCCTCAATCGGCCTTTTGAACACCTTGATTTTCCTAAAATGAGGTGTGAAATCCCGCCGCATGGCGGGAGCTTATCGAAAAAATCTCTCATTTATAGGCCGGAAATTAATTTGGCATCCCCCCCTTTTTAACAAGCCTTTTTATCTTTATACCATTGCAACAAGAAGCTATTCTAACTAAAAGATCATGGAGTCAGGTTTAGCGGTTTCCGGAGATATTTTTGAGTCTGTATAAGAAAAAATAGTACTTACTTTTACTCAACCGGCTAACGGGTATACGGGTAACGGGCTCAACTGATTATGGATAGTTGTATTTTAACATTCCTGTTTTATTATTTGGATTATCTGCTACAATAATTGCAGCAAAGAAAAACACTTACGCTTAATTTTGAGTTTGCGAAAACAAGAAGGAGGTCCCCATGTTTGATATTTTAAAGAAAACCTATCTGGCGGGAGCCGACCTGGCTGCCAAGACCTGGGATGAGGTGGAAGCGCTCTCCAAAGAAATCGCTAAAAAAGCCAAGCTGTCTGAAAATGAAGGGTCTAAATTTTTGCAGGAAATGAAAAAGCGCTATGATGATACCCAGAAAAGGACCGGGGGCTACGTGGAAAGAGTGGTCAAGGACATCCTGAAAAAAATGGATATCGCCACGTCCGCTGATATTAAGGCTTTGAAAAGAGAAATCCGGCAACTCAAGAAAGCAACCGGCACAACTGCTGCAAAAAAGCGTGTCCGCAAAACTGTCGCTAAGAAGCGCAAGACGACCACCGCCAAAAAGCGTAAGACCACAGCTACTCAAAAACGAGCGAAGACGACTGGCAGAAAAACCACCGGTCGTGCAAAAACGAAAACCCGTGTGCGCACCACAAGAGCGAAAAAATAATTTATCAGCAGCAATTGATGCGTGCACACCGGCCGGGCTGGCGTGTAGACGCCCATGCTAAAAATCGCAAATGTTGAGTATCCGAAAAATAGGCGTCATCGGACGGACTTACCGTCATTTGAACCGGTACCGGCAGATTCTGGCGATATTATTTAAATATGGTTTTGGGGATCTGCTGGACCGGCTGAGCATTGATCAGTACATTGGCGCCGGGCTGCAAGCCATATCAAGAAAACGCGCCGACCGAGTTGAAAAACTGACGCGGCCCCAGCGGCTGCGAATGGCTTTTGAAGAGCTGGGTCCCACCTATATCAAACTCGGACAAATTCTTTCCACGCGACCGGATCTTGTACCGGCAGACTATCTCGATGAACTTGCCAGGCTTCAGGATGAGGTGCCGCCGTTTCCATTTGAAGACGTTAAAGCGGTTATTGAATCCGAATTTGGCATACCGGCTGAGGAAATATTCGATCAATTAGACGAACAGCCGCTTGCATCCGCTTCCATCGGCCAGGTGCACAAAGCCCGCATCAAAGACGGCGAAGCGGTTGCCGTTAAATTCCAGCGACCCGGCATCCAGAAAGTCATCGAGGTCGATCTTGAGATAATGCTGCATCTGGCCACGCTAGCCGAACGTCACATCAAGGAGTTTGAAATCCATCGGCCGGTTAAAATTGTCGAAGAATTTGCCCGCACACTGGAAAAAGAAATTGACTATCAAATCGAAGCCACCAATATGGAGCGCATCGCCCGCCGATTCTTAAAAATTCCATATTTTTACATCCCAGCCGTGTTCAGGGAGTTCTCCACATCACGGGTTTTGACAACCGAATTGATTGAAGGCATTAAAGTTTCCAAAATCGAGGAATTCGCAAAAGCCGGACTTGATCAAAAAGTAATTGCGGACCGCATCGTCGGACTCGTGCTCAAACAAGCCTTTGACCATGGTTTTTTCCATGCCGATCCCCATCCCGGAAATATCTTTATCTTAGCGGACAATGTTATCTGTCTGGTGGACTACGGCATGATGGGGCTTGTGGATCGCGCTACACGCGAGGCGTTTGTTGATTTGATAGACAGTGTGGTCCATCAGCAGGAGGTCAAAACAACCCAGGTGCTGCTGAGCCTAACCGATTGGGATGAAGAGCCCGACATCCGCGCACTTGAAAGAGAAGTGGCTGATTTCATGGGGCGTCATTTCCACAAACCATTAAAGGACATGGAAATTGGAAAGCTGCTGCAGGATTTGCTTCAATTGACCATGCGCTTTCGATTGAGACTCCCACCCGATATTTTCTTAATGATTAAAGCCTTGAGCTATGTTGAAGGTGTCGGCCGGAAGCTGGATCCGGAGTTTGATCTGATTGCGCATGCCAGTCCTTTTATTCAGCAGGTTAAGTTAGAACGCTTTGCTCCCGAACGGATTTCCTCTGATGTGTATGATATGATGTCGCGGTTGCTTCAATTTTTGCAGCAGTTTCCAAAAGATTTGATGGATCTGACCGGCATGATCCGACAGCAAAGACTTGGTCTTCAACTCGAGCACAAAGGGCTTGAGACCGTACTGGCTACCCAGGATCAAACCAGCAACCGCATATCTTTTGCCATTATCATTGCCGCCTTGATCATCGGATCGGCGCTGATTGTTATTTCCAAGATCCCACCCCTTGTATTCGGCATCTCATTGATCGGCATCATCGGATATCTGGTCGCCGCAATAATGGGGCTCTGGCTGCTGGTGGCCATCATTCGTAAAGGAAGGCTTTAAAGATTTGCGGATTAGCAAAATTTGGCACCGATGCCAAATGCCTGGGTGGAACGCTGCGGGCCCAATAATTTGCGCCAGATAATTTTAGCAAGATGTCCATTGCTCTTGTTGCTGAAAGGCAGGTTGTTGGATGTGATGCAGATTTTGCGGCCCGGCCGCTGGGCATAAGCAGATTCAAAATACAGGCCACTTTCACTATAATTATGCAAGGTGCCCGAATATTGATACCCCGTGCGCTTATCTTCAAGCGTAATCGGGGTTTTATATTTGATTCGTGTGCTTCTGCTTTGGGTGTTGCGAGCCATTGATCACCTATAAGGCCGGTCGTTAGGTTAAACGAAATTTACACCTAAAGGTAAGGCTATTCGAATAGGAGTCAAAGTCTATTCCTCAAAAAATATGAGAAAATATGTCCCTTTTTTAAATCGGCAACACGTCAATGCAAAATTACATAAACAACAATAGACTCAATGCCATTACGGCCATACCCACAATAAGACCGTAAATGGAAAGATGATGTTCGCCATATTTTTGGGCGGATGGCAGTAATTCATCGAGGGAAATAAAAACCATGATGCCGGCCACACCGGCAAACAGGATGCCGAAGACAAAATCGCTGAAAAAATTGAGCAGAATGAAATATCCGATCAGGGCACCGACAGGTTCGGCGGTTCCGGAAAGAAAGGAATAGTAAAAGGCCTTCTTTTTGCTTCCGGTGGCATAATAAACGGGAACCGAGACCGAAATTCCCTCCGGAATATTGTGGATGGCAATGGCCACTGCGATGGAAAGGCCCAAGGCCGGATCAGACAGGGCGGCGGCAAATGTGGCCAGACCTTCCGGAAAGTTATGAATGGCAATGGCCAATGCCGTAAACATTCCCATCCTTAACAGCTTTTGGTTTTTGTCACTGGGTTGTTCAGGCCCCATTTCCTCGACACCCCGGATCTCGTGCGGATTCTCAAAGGAGGGTACCAGCTTATCGATGATGCCGATCAGAAGAATTCCGCCAAAAAACGCCGCCACCGTAAGCCAGGTGCCTTTGGTCGGGCCTAAGGCTTCAACCAGCGAATCTTTGGCTTTGAAGAAAATTTCGACAAAGGAAACATATATCATCACCCCGGCTGAAAATCCCAGCGCCAGTGACAGAAATTTGGTATTGGTGCGTTTGGCAAAAAAGGCCAGGGCGCTGCCGATGCCGGTGGCCAGACCGGCAAACAGGGTGAGGCCAAAAGCAATCAATACATTATTTTCAAACATGGGAATGCTCCTGTTTTACGATGATACGAAGATGCCGATCGGACCCGGCTTTACTTTTTTCCCTTAGCTATGATTTTTAAGTATATTCATTTTTTCGATCCAGGCAATAATAGTTTTAACCGTCTGTCAAAGTATTAACTTGTGCAGCCACTTCTAAAAGCGAATGGCTTTGACAACAAAAATAAAGCCGACAACGATCATCAAAATCGCCCCGACTTTATAGATAATGGTCCTGGATTTGAGCCAGCCCATATCAGCCAGTTTGGCCACCAGAAACAGCGCCGGGACGGTTCCAATTCCGAAGGCGGCCATCAGGCCCATACCCGTTAAGACACCCTGATGGGGGGAACCGGCATCCATGCCGGCGCGGGCGGCCCCCAGCAGCGCTGTGTATACCGGGCCGCAGGGCAGCAATCCGAGCAGTAGCCCCAGCGGCAAATAGACCAGGGTGGATTTTACATTCAGTAATTTGCCGAACCCTTTTGCAATCAAGCCGCCGGGGCCGGCATGATCCCCGAAAATTTTGCCCAAAGGGATCCATCCGGCCATGGCCAGTCCCATGAGCATAATCAGGGCTCCCGTAAAAATCATGACACCTTTCTGGATAGTGTCGATGTTGCGGTTATCATGGTCAGGGATCCGGCGGCGGCCACCACACCGCCGAGGATGGCATAGGTCGTAATTCGGCCGAGATGATACAGCAGATGGGGTATGAAGATGCTTTTCTCTTTGAGGTTGAGGCTAAAGCTGATTACGATCGGCCCGCACATGCCGATACAATGCCCGAAGCCGATGGTAAAGCCGGTGGAAAGATACAGCCAAAAAAAAGTCTTAGTAGATAACATCAAAGATAAAGTCTGTTTGGCCCGCATCGGGGAGGGTGACCGTCGCCTGCCAGGTTCGGCGGCCGCTGGGGCATCTGACGATGACTCCCTGGCCTTCGTAGGCGGCGTTGCCCGTGGATTTGAGCTGCACGCGGTTGGGCCCCATATCCATGCCCGGCATGCCCAAGTCGATATAAGGCGGCTTGGAATCCGGCGATGGTTCGTTGCGGAGGCTGACTTGAAACAAGAGATCCTGCATGGCTTTTACCGGCCGGGGCGTGACGGTCAGGGTAACCGTGGTTCCTGCCAGGCTCTGGGTACAGGCACCCTGGTGCAGGTCGCAATTGATCATCTCCTGATATTTGTCGCCGGCTAATAAATGACCGTGGGGCGCTATTAAAAAAGCCGTTAATACGGCAACACCGATTATCTTTTAGCGTGTTTCATTTTAATATTGCAGCCCCTTTCTCGGTTCCCTCAACAAAAACATCCGCGATTGCTGCAAAGGCTTTACCGCGGATGCTCAATTATATGCTTTTACCATTTATGGTTGCTTCCATGCTGATGGTAATTGTTTTAGGTTTAACAAACAAGATCCATTCGCAATTTACTCACTCGATTTTATGTAACTAAACCAGTTTTACAATACGGTATAGCCTGGTCCCTCCCCTCCCTCCGGACACGTCCAGGTGATATTTTCATAAGGATCTTTAATATCACAGGTTTTGCAATGCAGGCAGTTGGAGGGATTTAATTTCAGCCGCTTATCGCCGGTTTTGTCATCGGTTTCGATTTCGTAGACGTCTCCCGGACAAAACCGGGTGCAAGGGCTTCGATAGGCGGGATAACAGGTGTTGATACACAGATCGGTATCGTGCACGATGATATGAGATGGTTGATCTTCTCGATGCTTGGTCTTGGACAGATAGACGCTGGTGAGTTTGTCCACATACAGCTCACCATCGTATATTTTAGGATCAACCGACGGCGTAACCTCAACCTGCTCGCCGTTCAATGGCTTGAGTGATTTAAAATCTTCCTCAAGCGGCATCTTGTCCACAAAACCCCTTCCGCCGGTAACCAATTGAGCGCCCAGGTGGATAAATTTCATCGGACTTGTTTTTGAAAGGGCCTGGTAAAAATTGCGGCCCTCATACAGCTGCTGCTTGATGTAGCTGTTTTCAAATAAATCACTGTAGGCCTGAAGGGCCTGCTGGTCAAAGCTTTCCTTTTCCATTGCCGCCATGATGGCCTCAGCGGCCAGCATACCCGATTTCATGGAAACATGAATGCCTTTGAGCCCCGGCATATACTGAATGCCGGCGCTGGCCCCGATAAAAAGACCGCCGTCAACCGCCAATTTGGGTAACGTGTAATATCCGCCGGTGGCGACTGCTCTGGCGCCGGCTTCGACGACTTTGCCGCCTTTAATGAGGTTGGCCACAAAGGGGTGGCTCTTGAATTTGATAAAGGTATCATACAGATCCAGCAGGGGATCCTCATAGCAAAGACCGGTCAGAAACCCCAGGGTCAGGCGATTGTCGCTCATCTCGTATATAAAGGCACCGCCGGGTATATAGAGCCCGATGGGATAGCCCATCAGATGGATATCGTTGCCTTTGCTGGTTTTAAAATAATTGGATTCCTTGGGCAGTTCGATGACTTCTTCGATGCCGGTTTCAAACACTTGGGGCATTTTGCCTTCCATCAGGCCTAATTTTTTATCGATTTCTTTGAACAGACTGCCACGGGCGCCTTCTCCGAAGACGGTAACTTTGGCCTTCAAATCGATGCCGGGTTCAAAATTTGATTTGGGTTCTCCATCGGGTCCCAGCCCCTGATCGCCGGTGCGCACACCGATAATGGTTTTTCCGTCTTCAGCGTAAAGGACCTCTTTGCCGGCAAATCCGGGAAAAATATTAACCCCCATCTCTTCCGCTATCTGCCCCAGCCAGCGGGTGAAGCGCGAAAGGCTGATGATCAGACTGCCTTTATTGTGCATCGGTTTGGGTACAAACGGCATTGGAATGGCGGAGGTTTCAGTTAAATAATAAAATTCATCCCCCCGCACGGTGGCTTCGACCGGGCATCCTTTGTCCGCGTAATCCGGCATGAGCTCATTGAGGGCAATCGGGTCCATGACGGCACCGCTCAGAGCATGGGATCCGATTTCAGCACCTTTTTCGATCAGGGCCACCTCCAATTCCAGGTTTTTCTCTTTGGCCAGTTGCATCAGTTTTATGGCGCCTGCCAGACTGGCCGGTCCTCCTCCGACAAACAGCACATCAAAATCAATGCTTTCACGCTCTACGGTCATTCTTTCTGCTCCTCATTTTTAAGATAAGGTCAAGTTTATATACCATTCTGTTCAGGTGACTCAAGGTCTATTGCTTGAATTGTGAAGGATGATGTTTAGCATACTCCGCTGTCTTTGTAAATTGTATCCTGCGGATTTCGGCGATTGTTCTGTTTGGTGATAGTTCCATTGTTGAGCAGATGCTCTATGTTATTTTTAAATCAACATTTTAGAGTGAATTTGCCATGATTTTTTTAATTAAATGATTAAAGTTATTGAATATTAGTTCTTTTTTTTGCTAAATAGCTTCTTGAGGTATCCAAATCATTTCTTAGCATTCATTTCAGCAATAAGGGCATGGAATTATATCTGTACAATTCGCTGACGCGCAAAAAGCAAAATTTCAAACCGATCAAAGCCGGTGCCGTCGGGCTGTATACCTGCGGCCCGACGGTCTACAATTACGCCCACATCGGTAACTTGCGGACCTATATATTTGAAGACATTTTAAAGCGGGTGCTGCTTTATAACGGGTACGCGGTCAACCATGTCATGAACATCACCGATGTGGGGCATCTAACCGGTGACCGCGATATGGGTGAAGATAAAATGGAAGCGGGTGCCGCCCGGGAGGGTAAAAGTGCCTGGGATATTGCCGAATACTACACCCAATCCTTTAAAAAAGACATTCAGCATCTCAATATTCTGGCGCCCGACGTCTGGGTAAAGGCCACCGATACCATTCCGGAACAGATTGCCCTGATAGAGACACTGGAAGAAAAAGGGTATACCTATCAGATCACGGACGGCATTTATTTTGATACATCCAAATTCAAGGATTACACCAAGCTGTCTCATCAGGACCTCGAGGCACTCAAGGAAGGCGCCCGGGTCGAGCGCAATCCGGAAAAACGCAATCCCACGGATTTTGCCCTCTGGAAATTTTCGCCTCCGGGTTCTAAACGGCAAATGGAATGGGACTCTCCCTGGGGGGTGGGGTTTCCAGGCTGGCATCTGGAATGTTCGGCCATGAGTATGAAATTCTTGAGAGAGCAGCTGGACATCCACTGC
>JASFEV010000176.1:0-9847 GCA_050124655.1 Desulfobacterales bacterium | reverse complement strand
TAAAGACAAATTGGCAACCCTTGTGATGGCGCGGCTTGAAATTGAAGCAAACATGTTAGAACGCATGCGGCATAGGGTTTTAGCTGAAATCGATAAAGCGAAAATATTTTTGGAAGCATCTCAAAGTGAGAGCCGGTCATGATTGTTAAATTTTGGGGCGTGCGAGGCTCAATTCCGACACCGGGAGTCGACACGGCTAAATACGGCGGCAACACCGTCTGCATCGAGATAAAATTTGCCGAGATTCAACGGCGGATTATCATTGATGCCGGCTCTGGGCTGCGTCTTCTGGGCAACCATTTAATGGTCAAACATGGGGCCCAGAGGGCGTTGAAAACCGACATCTTCTTGACCCATACCCACTTGGATCATATACTCGGTTTTCCTTTCTTTGCACCTATATTTCTTCCCGACACGCGTCTGAAGATTTACGGTCCGGTGACCTGCGAGACAGAATCTTTGGAAACAGTCATGGGTGGACAGTTATCCTACCGGTATTTCCCCATTCGTCAGCAGGAACTGGCGGCCCAGATCGACTATTTGAATCTGACAGAGGGCTGTTTTGATCTGGGAGATGATATTCGATTAACCACTAAATATTTGAACCATCCGCTGCTGTGTTTGGGGTTTCGATTTGAATATAACGGTAAAATATGTTGTACCGCCTATGACACCGAACCGTTTCAGAATCTGTTTGTTACCGATACGCAGGATCCTGCCTTTGATGCCATAATGGCGCATCAAGGGGCTGTGGCTGCCAAAGAAGAAAATGATCGTCTGGAAGCGTTTTTTGCAGGCGCAGATCTGCTCATCCATGATGCTCAGTATACCCAACAGGAATACGAGTCTTCCAGAAGGGGATGGGGGCATTCACCGGTTGAGTATGCCATCAAAGCCGCCCAGCGATCCGAAGTGAAGCGCTTGGCCCTTTTCCACCACGACCCGATGCGTACGGACACGCAGTTGGATGAACTGACAAAATTGAGGTGTCATCGGCATCAGACCGGAGACACGGATGTTTTTTTTGCCCGGGAGGGCATGCAGGTAGAGATCTAAGAATAGGTTAGCCGGTTAGCCAGTTGGCCGGTTGAGCCCGCTAAAAATGGAAATGGGCACCATTTGCTTTGCACCGGCCGAACGGGCTCAACGGACTCAACGGGCCTAACGGGGCAACCGAAAATTAGAGGTCTAACGGTAAGCGGTGGCGCAGGTATTGTCTTTGCAATTTATAAATCAGGTCGGTAAGTCGCTTTTGCTCGTCTGCGCTTATTTTACAGAACTCAAGGCCCATCTCATATCGTTTCGTTTCCGAATTGTGCGTGATGCGTTTTATTTGCACGGTCTTGATCTGAATGGGTCGTTGCATGATTTCCGCTGGAAATTCCAAGACAACATCTTCCAACAACTGGGCAATGGCAAAGGGCGAATTTGCAGGCATGTCGGCTTTGGTTTGAACCAAAGCCGCCAGTGAGCCGCCAATACTGATATCCATGACCTGCAGTTCAAGCCGATGGGCACCCTTTAAAACGTAAAGACGCGTGTCATTTGGTGCATCGAGCCGGAACAGTTCACGGCGTTGTTTGCGCTCTAATTCCTGTGGCAGTTTAACAACTATCCGCTGATCGGCTATCTCTGCGCCATGCGTTGTAAACGCGTAGTTGATATGATCTGGCCCGGTAAATTCAAAGTGTATTTGCCAAACATCCACATTTGCAGCGGCTTTTTCAAAATCCTCGGGGATATCCAAAATTAGATGCGGTGTTTTTTTACGGTCGGTCAGCTCGATAATCCGGGTCTGGTCTTCATAGTCGGTATCCAGAAGGATCAGTTTGACAGGGATTTTGTGCTGGATTAAGGTCTCAAACAATGAGGTGACTGCACTGCCTGATATTTTTTCAAAATGGACCATGGATTACGTCGCAATTGCCGTTTTAGGTTACAATTTTGCGACACTGTCGGCATAGGATGAATCCTGTAGTAATTTTTTAGCAAATTGCAGGTACTTTTCAGTAATTGCCCTTACCGCCAGCTGCAGCGCATAGGGTTTAATGGGTTTTTCCAGCAAGTAATTCACCCGCGACGCCAAACACATGTTCACCACATCGTCACTGGCATTTCCGCTTATGATAATCGCATCCTGATGGGCTGTTGGATACTTCTTTTCGATGGCGTCTAAAAAGTAAAAGCCACTCAGACCCCTCAGAAATACATCGATGATAAAAATGGCGACGCCGATCTCGCGCTTCAGGCAATAGTCGATTGCTTCATCGGCATTTGTAAATGTGATGATATCGCCCCAGCTGTAAAAGGTTTCAACCAGCTCGCTGATGACATCGCAAATACCTTGGTCATCATCAATGATGATGACATCCAAACCATCTGACATGTTTTTTCCTCCCATCGGTGCCTCAATTCCAGACTGCTCCACCCGGCAAACCCGTAGATGACTGGATGGCTTGCGTTTGTTGCACGCTAAAATTTGTCAGTACCCCGGCGTTCCAGATTGTATTTTTCAATTTTGCGATAAACAGTTGAGACGTTGACACCCAGGATTTTGGCTGCCTTGGGGCGGTTTCCGCCTGTAATGCTCAGTACTTTTTCAATATGACGTTTTTCAAGCTCCTCTAACGTGAGCAATTCCACATTTTTACGGCGCTCTGGACCTTCATAGGGCAGCAAGTTCAATGTCGCTGCCAGGGTTAGGGTATTTGATTTTTCAAGCAATACAGCAGCTGCAATGATGTTTTCCAACTCGCGCACATTGCCCGGGAAAGAATACTGCATCAGGCGCTGCTCCAATTCCGGTGATAGCGAACGGATGTCTTTATTGTTCGCTTGGGCGTGGATTTTGAGAAAATGCAAAACAATCGGCAGAATGTCTTTTTTTCGTTCCCTGAGCGGCGGTACCTTAATGTTATACATGTTGATACGATAATAGAGGTCAGCCCGAAACACGCCTTTCAGGATTTCTTCGTTAATATCTTTGTTGGTGGCGGCAATGATACGGACATCCACGTTGCGGATTTCGGTGCTGCCCAGACGATAAAGCTCGCGCTCTTCGATGACCCGCAACAATTTACCCTGTAGTGAAGGATCCAGTTCAGTGATTTCGTCTAAAAAAAGAGTCCCGCCGTCGGCGGCCTCAAAAAATCCGATTTTATCATTACCGGCATCCGTATAAGCGCCCTTGGTATGACCAAAAAATTCATCTTCAAATATCGTTTTGCTAAAAGAAGCCATGTTAACGGCGTAAAAGGGCGCATCCGAGCGATGACTCAAATTGTGAATGACACGCGCCAGCATCTCTTTGCCGGTGCCGGATTCGCCATTGATCACAACGCTATAGTCTGTGCCGGCGACTGCTTCCACTTGATGAAACACGAGCGCCATGGCTTCATCTTCGGCGACCATATCCTTGAATGCTTCCGGATTTTTCAGATTTGAAAATACCTTCTTGCTGCCAAACTGCGCTAGTTCGTGCTGTACGTTAACCTTTTCTAAAGTACGATTGACCAGCGCAATCAGTTTATCACTGTTGAGCGGTTTGACCAGATAGTCCGATGCGCCCAAACTCATGGCCTGTACAGCAGAGGCCACATCGTCGATCGCACTGACAATCACACAATCGACGTCGGGGGATTCTGCTTTAATCGTTTGCAAAACCTCCATTCCCGTTAATTGTGGCATCATGAGATCCAATAAAATGAGTTGAAAGTTATATTTGTGAACCAGATCCATGACGCGACGGCTGTCGGAAACCAAAGCAGGCTCAGGCAAACCGGAGCTCACCAGGGTTGCTTTAATACTTAGCAACAAGCCCTCGTCGTCATCGACGACCAAAACAGGACTATGATTAGGCGGTATTGATTCCATCAATGGCTTAAAACATTCATTTCGTTATCTGCTTGCGGGCAGCGGCACGCATGCGAGGGTTGAATGGATCGGACATTTTGGTGTGCGCGATCGTGACAGTTAACGGACGTGTCCGCTTCGGAGAAATGAAAACAAAACGGGGCACTTCCGATACCACTTATGTTAAATTGAAATGCCAAAACAGTCAATGCTTTTCTCTTTAAGTTAATTGTAACTGTCTAATATTACCATGTTTATTGGTAATTTGCAAAATGCGTCAATTGTTGGCAGGTTATTTGTTATCAGGTATTTGAAAAAGGCGCTGCTGCATGTCACTTGTTTCTGGCTACAGGCTTAAATTGGCTTTATGCATTAGGTTCAAAGGTTGCGCGTTGCCCTTCAACTTCGCTCAGGGTAAATGGGTCGCGGGTTCGCGTTGTAGGTGTGGATGATGGTTGATTTTTTCGAGTACGAGGACGAGTACGACGACGAGGACGATGATCTCAGAAGCGCTTATCGTGCTCGTCCTCGTCCTCGCTTGTTCTCCGATTTTACATTTTTGTACCAAGTGCGGATCTATCTGAACCGGAGTAAAAATCAGATGCCAGTTGCCAGCCGCCATTTGCCAGTAGCCAGAGGCTAATAAAAAATAGCCAATAACAAATAACGATTAACGGCTTTTAGAGAAAATGCGCTCAATGGTATGACCTAAACTTTGTTGCCATGGTTGAGGATCAATTCCAAATTGGCTTTTTAAACGGGTGCAATTCAGGACAGAATAGGGTGGGCGTGGTGCCGCAGTTGGCCAGTCATCGGTTGAAATGGCCTGCACCTGGCAGGTTCGGAGTTTGGTATACGGAGCGGCCAGTTCAATAATTTTCTCTGCCAAACCATGCCAGGAGGTAATTCCGGCGCCGCAATAATGATAGGTTCCCCAAAGATGTTTATTGGGATTCGCGATTTGGCGGGTGATGATGAGAATGGTTTCGGCCAGGTCAGCCGCGCTGGTTGGTGAACCGAACTGATCGGCGACAACCTTGAGGGTCTTTTTTTCAGAGGCCAGTCTCAGTATGGTTTTGACGAAATTGTGGCCGTAAACACCATACAGCCATGATGTACGCACAATAATATGGTTGGGCAACACCGATCGTATCGCAGCTTCTCCCCGAGCTTTACTCTGGCCATATATCCCCCGCGGTGCGATTGGATCGTTTTCCTCGTACGGCTGGTTTTTGCTGCCGTCAAAAACATAGTCGGTGGAAATGTGAATAAGCGCCAGATGGTTAGCGGCGCAATAGTGTGCCAGATAGCTGGCTCCGTCCGTGTTCACCGCATATGCCAGATCGGGTTCATCTTCCGCCCGATCGACTTGGGTGTAGGCAGCGGCATTGATCACCACCGAGGGGCCAAGGGGGCTCAGAGCCTGTTGTATGCAATTTTCATCTGAAATGTCAAGTTGTTGATGATCAAACGCGTGGACTTCAAAATCAAAAGTCTGGCTTTGTCGGGCCAATTCTCGGCCCAACTGTCCATTTGCGCCTGTGATCAATACCTTCATAAAGCCTTTAGTGGATGGTAAAGTTTTTCAGGAGGAAGATCACCCATATTCGGTAAGTGTGCGTCTTTCTCGGAGACAATGGGGTGTGCAATGGGCCAATCAATGCCGAGCACCGGATCCGACCACAATATGCCGCCTTCATCATCCGGGTCATAAAATTCAGAGCACTTATAAAAGACATGGGCGCTGTCGCTCAGCACGCAAAATCCGTGGGCGAATCCGGCAGGAATATACACCTGATGCTTATTGTGCTCGGACAGGTGGACACTCACCCAGCGGCCGAAGGTGGCAGATTTTGGGCGGATGTCCACTGCCACGTCAAATATTTCTCCGGATATGACCTGAACCAGTTTGGCCTGCGGATGGGTAACTTGAAAATGCAGTCCTCGCAGTGTATTTTTAACCGAATAGGACAGATTGTCTTGCACAAAGACATCTGGCAAACCGGCCGATCCAAAGCGACTGCCATGGTAGGTCTCCAAAAAATAACCACGGCTATCTGTAAAAACCTGGGGTTCAATAATGCGGACGTCCTCAATATCGGTTGCAACGAGCTGCATGTCAACTCCGCTGGTTATGAAACCGTTTTGTGAAACTCATTCATTGCATTATCGTTGTATTTTAAGCTATTTTTGGCGGGTATGCAACGCCGGGTATGCAAATCGCAGATGCGTACCCGATTTAGAAACCATGGCCTTGATCAATTTTGAGCAGCAGTTCAAAAATTTTGCGCCTAGCTTTCAGTTCATCCATCCAATGGGGTGGAATGGCATCCATACCCAGATGGGCACCCAAAACCTGACCCACCAACATGCCTCGGCCGGCAGAATCACCGCCAGCCATTCCATTTTCGACCAATGCAGCTTTCAGATCGTCTTCATATTTGACGATCAGGTGGATGACGCCGGGAAAGGCGGCTGGGGTTTCACACATCTGGCCAAAATCCAATATCGTCTGGCGACTGTCCTGCTCAGTGCTTGCCAAACCCATTTCAATCCATTCGCTAAGGCGATCGGAATGGTCGCCATCCTTTTGGGCCTGCTCAATGGCAGCCCGGGGGGTGGCGCCCGCTAAAATCTGAGCTGTGATGGCTGCGAAAAAAGCGGCGCTTTCAAGAACATCCGGATGATTGTGGGTAAAGGCCGTTTGGGCCTTGGCACTGGCCAGCAAAGCCTGCGGATCATTGTGGTACACATAAACCAGTGAAGCGATTCGAGATGCACCGGCCAGATCGTCGGAAGCAGATCCTGATTCCGTTGGTGATTTTCCGGCCGCCAGGTTTTCAAGAGTTCCTTTGGTAGCACCGTCGACATATCCATTATAATTTTGAAACAACGCCTGCCATCGCTCAGCAAAATCGGACAAATTAAATCCATCACATTCAGCAACGGATTCCAACAATACCAGGGCCTGGTCACCATAATGGGTAAATTCGCCGCGGTCCTTGGTGGGATGGTAAGTGGGGCGCTCGGGTTTGATAAAACGCTCGACCCGACCGAATTTTTTATCAATAACACGGGTGTTGTAAATCCAATGCACTCCTAATGCTAAAGCATCGGCTGCAAAAGATGCCAGCACCATTGCTTTTGATTTGTCTTGCATAGTCATCCTCCTTCTTGCCGCATCGATGGTAAAATCCGGGGGGTACAGCCAGCTGTCGGGCTGTGCGTTGTGATCGCGGCATTTATTGCCTGAATTTTGCACGAATCGGAGGCTTTTATATGCAAGGCATTTAAGGGCGAGGCTATAGTGTACTATGCCTCGTCCTTAATAATCCGCCTGAGGCGGACCGATGGAAGCCTCTGGCTCGCCTATCGGGTGAAAATTAATGAGATATAACGATCTGAATACATTATTTTTAGTTGATATTATTGTTTGATTTTCGGATTTATTTAAAGTGCAGCTGTTATTAACATTTCAACTTCTCATTAATTTTCATGCAAATTTCAGGTATTAAAATGGCGATGGTGTCAAGATATGTCGTATTTATCGGCGAGTTTTTGCAATTCAGACACATAGGACTTTTGATACATCAGGCCGATTTGGGCCTGAAAATCATTTAGTAAAAATTTAATGTGGGGCCGGATATCAATACCGGCTGAATTGAATTTTTCGTCATTTACCTTATCGAGAATGAGCACTGAATAGTAAGTTGTGAGTGTTCTGATTTTGGAATCTCTTCGTAACAGATAGCTCCGGCCAGCCAACGTATTGAGAAAAAATCCGGCATACGAATACAGGGTCTTTAGCGTTGGTTGGCCGGTTTGGCTTCTGTCTCCGGTTTCATAAGTGGCCCAGCGATAGAAGGTCTGCATCGCCGATTCGAGGATTTCACCTTCATTCTGCAAGACATCTCTGACCAAGTTTATCCGTTTCTTTCCCAGAATGCGGAAAAAATGGGCCATATTGCGATATAAATTGTAAAGCGATGCGGTTTCATCTGTGATGCGGGGTGGATTTGCGGACATCTGTTTCAAAACGATTTGAAACTGCGCATAGGTACCGTCCTTAAATTCGTAAGCCTGAATATAGTCCTGTTCGTCAAGATAAGTGAAGAAAGCTTTAATCTGTTGTTCAATGTCTTCGAAGTCGAGAGGCTCTTCTTCTTTGACAACCGGCGCCTCAGATCCAAAAACCGCTTTGAGCTTTCCTTCCGGAATGGTTTCTCCTTTGATGGAGGCCATTTCTTCTTCAAGTCCGGTGACTTTTTCCATCAATTCTTTGGTTCTTTTTTCCCAGGCGACCCGTTCCTGCTTTTTGGCGGCTTCAAGGCTTTCCTTGTGCCAGTTGCTGAGAAGATTATATCCGAAATAAGCGGCAATGCCGACGATAACAACAACCAGGCCCACTTTGATGGCTTTGTCCATTATGAAAGTAACCCCTTTGTGTGGATGAACATGTTGGTCATCCGGCTGGTGCCCCCGGCAAGAATCGAACTTGCGGCACATGGATTAGGAATCCATTGCTCTATCCACTGAGCTACGGGGGCTGATATTTCTAATCGACTACCGCTCTTGATTCTACAGCAATTTTACTCGTTTTCAGATGATCCATTAATGCCCCCTTGACAGTTGACTGTGTTGACTGTATGGTGACTTTAAATGACACATGGATTCGAATACAAACCCCGACAGAAAAATAAGAAAAAGGAGGCCCTATGAAGTCAGAGATGCTACTCGAGCTCATTATGCTCCTGGAAAAAATACTCAAAGCTACTGCGTAGTCAAACTGAAAGAGGGTTTCCTTTGGCCGTAAACTTAATATGCGCGAAATGTTATACCACAAGAAGGTTGAGAGTCAAGAAATGTTCATGTGGTCACACTAAAGCGAAATTCAAAGTCAGGGTCAAGACGCCTGAGGGTAAGTGGCTCACCAAACAGGTTCCGACACTATCCCTTGCTAAAAAGGTCGAGCTGAAATTCCAATCACAATCCGTCCTGGAAGGCATTGGAATCTATAAGGCTCCCGTCTTGGATGATATCTGGAAACGTTATCTGAAATACGCTAAACTCCAAAAGAAGACCTGGGATGCTGATGAGTCCAGGTGGCTACATCATATCAAACCCAAGCTGTCCAGCTATCAAAACTTAAAAATGGACAAGGTGACCCCAGGCATGATCCAGGACATTCTGGATGCAATGTTCAAGACCCACAAACCTGCAACCAGAAAGCAGGTGCTTCAACTCATCAATCGTGTTTATAACTGGAGCATCAAGCAGAAATTTTACCACGGTACTAATCCCTGCCAATCTGTTAGCATCCCGAAGTTTGACAATCGTGTAACCGAAAACTTAGCTCCGGATGATATTGAGCGTTTAATAGGTGTCCTGGTTGAAGACAAAAATAAAAGGGCATCTCTGGTTGTCTTATTTGCGTTATATACAGGGAAAAGGCGAGGGGAGATACTTAGACTTACCTGGCAGGATATTGATTGGGGTTCAGGTATAGTGACTTTCAAAGACACCAAGAATAAAAAGACCCATTCCGTTCCCGTCAATAAACACGCAATGGAAATCTTAAAGACAGCCCAGGAAATGAAGGTGTCAGACCTGGTGTTCCCTTGCGATACCGGCAAATATTATCATTCATTTTCTCGCACTTGGTATCGAATTAGGGATAAAGCCGGAGTTAACGTTAGGTTCCACGGATTGCGCCACGTCTATGCTTCCCATCTGGCCTCTTCGGGTAAGGTTGACCTTTTCGTGTTGAAAGAGCTGCTCGGCCACAAAGATATAAAGATGACCCAGCGCTATTCCCACATTATGAACTCAGCGTTGCGCAAGGGGACTGAGGTTGCGGATGAGTTGTTCAGATGATTTGATACAGTTCACATCAGAAATCAAGACATTGGATTTATTATCCGTTGCTCTGTATCTTATTTGTCCTGAACAAAACTTGATTTGACAGACAGTGGCCAAAACCCTCTGGATGTCAATG
>JASFEV010000175.1:0-9943 GCA_050124655.1 Desulfobacterales bacterium | reverse complement strand
CGTCGCATTTTGTTCCTGCTGGGCCGTATAAAGATCCCGCGGGCGTGTGTGATACCGCACCAAAAAATGACTGACGTTTGTGAAGTGATTTGAGCAGCGTAGCCGCCGGCAAATTTGTTTCGTCATCTGCGCACTGCGGCGCGCATGACCGTAAAAATGAAGTGTTCCATCGGGATCAGCCGTTTGGGTCGACGGTTTTCCAATGTCATGCATCAAAATGCAAAATTTAAGCAACGGCAATTGCGTTTTGGCGATACGGCGCGCCAGTGATGCGTCAGCGCTTGTTACTGATTTCGGGGTGGCTGCCAGCAGTCTTTCTAAGTGGTAAAATGCTTGCAATGTATGCTCAAAAGCGTTGAATCGGTGATGTCGGTTTGGGCGGCAATCCTTTAAATCCGAAAGCTCGGGCAGAATGGCAAACAGCAGGCCATTGTCAGCCATCTGGCAAATGGAAGGGTGAGACCTGGTGCATTGTAGCATTTTAAAAAATTCGTCACGTACCCGCTCGCCGGCGGCTTGACGGATGCGGGCTGCGTTTTCTTCGATGGCAGCCTGTGTCTTTGCTTCAATCTCAAATCCCAATTGAGTCGCAATTCGATAGGCTCTGAGTAAGCGGACGGGATCTTTTCGGAAGATATCCTTTGAAACCATTTGAATGGTGCGGTTTTCCAGGTCGCGCCGGGCCCTCATTGGATCGATTAGTCGCTGTGCCGCCAAGTCATAAGCCATAGCGTTGACTGTAAAATCGCGTGCCTCGAGATCTTTTTCAATCGACGCTTCTTTTGCTTGGGTGATATCGATAATGGCTGTTTCGCTAACCACACGAAGGATCATCTGCCCCGGTTTGCCGATTTGAACCAGACGACCGTTGGTATGGGCTTCGACCCGGTGCGCGTATTCAACTGGATCTCCAAGGACGGCAACATCATAGTCTAGCGGCGAAAGACCGCAGAGCATATCTCTGATCGAACCGCCGACAAGGAAGGCACCGACTGCTTTTGGGAATATTTTGGGATCAATCTGAATCATTTTATTTTTTGGATCTTGCATGCAAAATAAGGACAAATTGAAAAACCATTGACACCGCTTTCCATGATCCATAATCAGATGATAACCGCACGGTCTTTTGACAATCTCTATATAGCATAGGGGGTATAGATATTAAAAGCAATCTGCAACCGGATCGGGTTAACGGCTTTAAAAATCAGACAAACTGCTTGACATGATTGCCATTATGATATAATTTTTAAAGTATCTGATCTCAGGCATAACCCGCCAGATAGTGAGGATGTCTAATAAGAATCTTCTAGATTAAAGTCACTGTACATTCAAAATCCTCCTTAAAAAACCGATATGGATCCAATCCATTAGTCTGTTGTGTTGGGACGCCTATATTTTAATCAAACGCACAAAGTCGCCAAGCGCCACCGCCATTTAAACGTTTTCTCGCGAGGGTCATCCGCCTTGTGCTCAATGATAATGCGCGGGCATCATACCGCGCTAATTGATAAAGTTTTGAATATCTTTCCGTTGCGCCGATTGTCAACTGCGAAGCAAAATTTTTAAATTGCTTTCGGCCAGTGGTAAAAAAGCCTACCTGAACAATAACATAAAGGGGAAAAAGCTAGATGAACATTGTAGAACTAAAAGAGAAGAATATCAGCGAGCTGACTCAAATGGCAAAACGGTTTAAAATTGACGGTGCTGCTGGCATGCGCAAACAGGAACTGATGTTTGCACTGCTCCAACACCAGATTGAAAAAAATGGCTTTATTTTTGGTGAAGGCACACTGGAGATTTTACCCGACGGATTTGGTTTTCTGAGATCACCGGATTCCAATTATCTGCCGGGGCCGGATGATATTTATGTGTCGCCATCCCAGATCCGCCGATTTAACCTCAGAACCGGCGATACGATTTCAGGTCAGATTCGCCAGCCCAAAGAATCGGAACGCTATTTTGCATTGTTGAAGGTTGAAGCGGTCAATTTTGAAGACCCAGAGGTGGCGCGCGATAAAATCCTTTTTGATAATCTCAAACCGCTTTATCCGGATCGTAAGGTCAATCTTGAAACCGACCCCGAGAACTACTCCACCCGCATCATGGATATGATGATTCCCATCGGCTTTGGTCAGCGGGGCCTCATTGTTTCCCCACCGCGCTCAGGTAAAACAATGCTGTTGCAAAGTATTGCCAACGCCATCATTGCCAGTCACAAAGATGTGGTTCCTTTTGTACTGCTGATCGATGAGCGGCCGGAAGAAGTCACCGATATGGAGCGCACGGTTGCTGCGGAAGTCATCAGTTCAACCTTCGATGAGCCGGCCGAAAGGCATGTTCAGGTAGCTGAGATGGTCATTGACAAAGCCAAGCGTCTCGTCGAACATAAAAAAGACGTCGTCATTTTACTGGATAGTATCACGCGATTGGCCCGGGCCTATAATTCGGTTGTTCCGCCCAGTGGAAAGATTTTATCCGGTGGCGTGGATTCGAATGCCTTGCAACGTCCCAAGCGATTTTTCGGTGCGGCACGAAACATCGAGGAGGGAGGCAGCTTAACGATCATTGCCACTGCTCTGGTGGATACGGGCAGCCGGATGGATGAGGTTATTTTTGAGGAATTTAAAGGTACCGGCAATGCTGAAATTCAGCTGGATCGCCGTCTGGCCGATAAACGCGTGTTTCCCTCATTTGACATCAAACGCTCCGGTACACGCAAAGAAGAGTTGCTGTTGAAAGAAGAAATTTTAAATCGGGTTTGGATATTGCGCAAGTTGCTGACATCCTTAAACACGGTGGACAGTATGGAATTTTTGCTGGATAAAATGCAGGGGACCAAAACCAATAAAGAATTTTTAGATTCCATGAATGCCTAAAATCAATTAAGGGTTGTCAAAAGGATATCATTCGGCTATATAACATCGTTTTCGAAAGTGTTTAGTGTTTTGTATTTAGTGTTTAGTATTTAGTGTTTAGTGTTTAGTATTTAGTATTTAGTGTTTAGTGTTTAGTATTTGGTGTTTGGTGTTTGGTGTTTCGTATGCTAATAAACCGAGGCAACTGATAAACGGTTTGGCAAATACCAAAAACCAATCACGAAATACCCAACACAAAATATCTGTAATTTTTTTAGGGGGTTGAGATAAAATGAAAGCAGACATTCATCCAGAGTATCATCAAACCACTATCCAGTGTGCCTGTGGTAACGTTTTGGAGGTCGGATCCACCAAGGCGGATATCCGGGTTGAAATTTGCTCAAAGTGCCATCCGTTTTTTACCGGTAAACAAAAACTGGTGGATACCGCCGGGCGCATCGAGCGGTTCCGCAAAAAATACGAGAAATTTCAACAACAAAAAGAAAAGCCCAATTAGCAGCCCCCGCCTGCAATGATGCTGCTAAGCTCATATTCGTTTCAAATCCGGACGTGTACCGGCTTAACCGCATAAATCACACAATTGCCGTGCTGGCATAACGACCTGCGCATTCACCGACCATTTCCTGCAATAAAAACTGTCTGTTAACGTTAGAAGCCCGTTTTAAACATTAAAGGTCACACATTCTCGCAAGCCGGCAAAAGCAATAAGGCCGGAGGAGGTCCGGGCTTTGACCGTGCTGGGGTTTATGACTCTCGATGGGGTAATGTTTTGATGACCGATATAAAATGTTAGGATGTCTTTAAAATGCTTGATCAATTAAAAGGGATTGAAGAAAGATTCTTAGAGGTGGAAAAGCGTCTGAGCGAACCGGATATTGTCCAGGATCGTCAAGCCTACCAGACGCTTATGCAGGAGCATGCGGAGTTAAATAAAATTGTAGCCGTTTACAACCAATATAAAAAAACGGTGCAGGGAATTGAAGATAGTACCGAGTTACTGCAAGATTCGGATCCAGATATCAAAAGCTTAGCGCGTGAAGAGCTCGCGAATCTCAATGTCCAACGAGATCAGTTCGAAACGGATCTCAAGCGGCTGCTGTTGCCCAAGGACCCCAATGCGGATAAGAATGTGATCATTGAAATCAGGGCGGGCACCGGCGGCGAAGAGGCGGCGTTGTTCGCCGGCGATCTTTTCAGGATGTACATGCGCTATGCGGAAGCCCGCAACTGGAAGGTGGAAGTCCTGTCGCAACACCTGTCCGGTGTTGGCGGCATCAAAGAAATTATCACGCTGGTTCAGGGAAAAGGTGCCTACAGCGATTTTAAATTTGAAAGCGGCATTCATCGCGTTCAGCGGGTTCCGACCACCGAAGCCCAGGGACGTATTCACACGTCTGCGGTTACAGTGGCTGTTTTGCCGGAGGCTGAAGAAGTGGATGTGAAAATAGATCCTTCCGAGCTTAAAATCGACGTGTATCGGTCCACCGGCCCGGGCGGACAGAGCGTGAATACAACCGATTCAGCTGTCCGCATTACCCATTTGCCGACTGGCTTGGTCGTCACCTGCCAGGATGAAAAGTCGCAATTAAAAAACAAAAATAAGGCGCTTAAAGTGTTGCGGTCGCGATTGCTGGATCAAATTACTCAGGAACAGAATGCCAAACGTTCCGAGGACCGCAAAAGCCAGGTGGGAAGCGGGGATCGTAGCGGCCGTATCCGCACCTATAACTTTCCCCAGGGCAGGGTGACGGATCACCGCATTGGACTGACCCTTTATAAACTGGACGATATCCTGCAAGGGGAGCTCAGCGAGCTCATTGATGAACTAACGACCTATTTTCAGGCACAGGCCCTGCAAAATGCACAATCCAATCAAATCTCAGCGTCCTGAATGGACCATTATGAAGCTGCTTCAATGGGCCGTAACCTATTTTAAGAGCCATGACATTGACAGCCCCAGGGCTACTGCTGAAATCCTTTTATCGCATGCATTGGCTGCTAATCGGATTGATTTGTACCTGCATTATGATCAACCCCTAAATGCGGCTGAACTCAACCGGTTTAAGGTCGTTGTCAAGCGTCGCATTAAGCGTGAACCGGTGGCTTATATTCTGGGGCATAAGGAATTTTGGACATTGGATCTGGAAGTCAGCCCCGAGGTTTTAATACCCCGTCCGGAAACCGAATGTCTGGTCGAAAGAGCACTTGAAAACCTGGCAGCGGCACCCGATTTGAGTCGCAAACACATTTTAGAACTGGGCACCGGTAGCGGGGCGATCTTGCTTGCACTGGCATCCGAAAAGCCCCGGCACGCATATTGGGGGACCGATATTTCCGCTGGGGCCATCCGGCTCGCCCAGCGAAATGCCATCTGCCATGGCCTGGCCGAAAATATGCGCTTTATTGTCGCGGACTGGTTTGCGCCGTTTGCCGCCCGGACGGATTTGTTTGATCTGATCGTATCCAACCCGCCGTATATCAAAACAGAGGATTTAGAGCAGCTCCGGCCTGAAATTAAGGCCTTTGAGCCGTTGGTGGCATTGGACGGATCCGCAGATGGTCTGCGATGTTTACGCCACATTATAGAATCAGCCCATCTCTATCTGAAACCCGGCGGAAGGCTCATTTTAGAGATGGGACATGATCAGAAGACGCCGTTGACGCAAATAATTGACCGCTGTGGCCAATATGAAGATATTTCTTATTATACGGACTATAGCGGATATGACCGCATCATCGCAATGCGAAAAAATGCGAAATGTTAGGATCCATCCGATCACCCCAATGGGTATTGATTTTCGGTTGTCGTTAATTCTGCTAATATGCTGTCATTAAATGGTATCTCAACATTGCAGATTTTTTCAGGTATGCTTCAGGTCATCGAAAAAATGGTTGCGATGCCGGACGATTTTTGATATTTGAAATGGATTTTTGACCACACACGTCGCCGGATCTGTGGCCCGGTGCTTTCATTGAAAGTTGGCGGCAGAGTATATGGCGGCGGAGGAAAAACCAAACGATGAAGGGAGAAAGAAAATGGCTTATGTCACCATGAAAGAGATGCTGGAGGCCGGCGTTCACTTCGGCCATCAGACCAAACGCTGGAATCCCAAAATGAAACCGTATATCTTTGGGGCCAGAAACGGTATTTATATCATTGATCTTCAAAAAACCGTTTCCATGTTTAAAACCGCTTATAACTTTGTCCAGGCAACCGTTGCTGAAGGTAAATCGGTTCTTTTTGTCGGCACCAAAAAGCAGGCGCGCGAATCCATTTATGAGGAGGCCAATCGTTGTGAAATGTTTTACGTCCACAATCGCTGGCTGGGCGGCATGCTGACCAATTTCCAAACGATTCGACAAAGTATCGACCGCTTAAATTATCTTAACGATATCCAGAACGATGGCGCTATCAACATGTTTCCCAAAAAAGAACGACTGAAACTGGCCAAAGAGCGTGTCAAGCTTGATAACAATCTGGGTGGGATTCGCACCATGAATGATCTGCCCGGAGCCATTTTTGTTGTCGACCCCAAAAATGAAATGATTGCGGTTCGGGAAGGCAGACGACTGAATATTCCGATCGTGGCGATTGTTGATACCAATTGTGACCCGGACGAGATTGATTATATCATACCGGGCAACGATGATGCGATCCGGGCGATTCGCCTGTTGACCTCTAGAATTGCCGATGCCTGTATTGCCGGCAAGGCGGCTTACGAAGAAAAAGCGCAGGCCGAAGCCGACAAGGAAGGTGAGGAGGAATCTGAAATTGCTGCTGCCAGCGCCGAATTAAAGCCGGGCGAACGCAAGGTCATATCCGACGGTACCGAGGGCCCGGTGGTTGAAATTATCCGCAAGACGGATACCGACCAGCCATCTGAAAGCGATACGACGGAAGCGGTCGTCACTGAAGATTCAGAAACCAAGAAACCTATCGATCAAATGGATACAGAGGCAGCAGGAGAGTAAAAATGGCAAAGATCAGTGCGGGTATGGTAAAAGAACTGCGGGAAAAGACCGGATCGGGTATGATGGATTGTAAAAATGCCCTGGCAGAAGTCGACGGTGACATCGAAAAGGCGATCGAATTTTTAAGAAAAAAAGGTTTGGCCACCGCACAAAGAAGAGCCGGTCGTGCCTTAAACGAGGGTATTATTCAATCTTACATTCACATGACCGGAAAGCTGGGTGTTATGGTTGAAGTTAATTGTGAGACCGACTTTGTGGCAAAAAATGAGGATTTTAAGGAATTTGCTAAAAATATTGCCATGCACATCGCTGCCAGCAATCCATTGGGCATCGCACCTGAAGATGTTCCCAATGATATCATTGAAAAAGAAAAAGAAATTTATCGCGCCCAGGCCCTGGAGATGGGAAAACCCGAAAATGTGGTCGATAAAATCGTCGAGGGAAAACTCAAAAAATTCTATGAAGACAGCTGCCTGCTGAATCAGCCCTATGTGCGCGACAATAATATATCCATCGCAGATCTGCTGAATGATTTGATCGCCAAAATTGGTGAAAATATCTCGATCAAGCGATTTGTGCGCTATCAGATTGGAGAATCCTAAATCGTGAGCCAACCGAGATACAAGCGCATCACCCTTAAATTAAGTGGTGAAGCTCTTATGGGGGATGAAGATTTCGGTATTAGTCCGGATATGTTGAAGTATGTGGCCCGGGAGATTAAGTCCATCGTGGATTTAGGGGTGCAAGTTGGCATCATCGTTGGGGGCGGGAACATCTTCAGGGGTGTCGCCGCAACGTCCTACGGTATGGAACGCGCTTCAGCCGATCATATGGGGATGTTGGCTACGGTGATCAACAGCCTGGCATTGCAGAACGCCCTTGAGAAAAACGGTCTTGAAACCCGTGTGCAAACAGCCATCTCCATGCATGAAGTTGCCGAGCCTTATATTCTTCGGCGGGCTGTCCGCCACCTGGAAAGAGGGCGGGTGGTTATCTTTGGGGCCGGAACCGGCAACCCCTATTTTACGACCGACACCGCCGCCGTATTACGGGCCCAGGAGATCCATGCCGAAATTCTGCTGAAAGCCACTAAGGTCGAAGGGCTGTATGATGCGGATCCGGTTGTCAACAAAAACGCCCGGATTATAAAAAAAACCAGCTACATGAATGTTCTCGAAAATCAGCTCAAAGTAATGGATATGACGGCGATTTCTCTTGCCATGGATAACCAGCTACCGTTGGTCGTTTTTAAGCTCAAAACCAAAGGCAATATCAAAGCGGTGGTTTGCGGCCAAGATATTGGTACGCGCATTTCTTAAAACCTTCCGGAAAAATGATCTGCAGAGATTCCTGCACAATTGGGTTGATGTCATCTGTACATAATTGATATACTAATTTTTTATGGTTATTCAGAAAGCTGAAGTGATGCAAACATAACCACGAAAGACACGAAAGGATAATAGAAAAATGATGCGTCTAACCTTTATGCATCCCACGCCCGCCTCGCCTTGCTCGCATGGCGGGCGGGTTCGTGTTCTTCGTGGTGAAATCCATATCAGGTGTATTCTCAACCGGAGTTTTCCAGACCGCATCTTAATTTTTAAAATAAAAACATAATGTTATTTTATAATCGAGGAATCGTCATGATTGATGATATATATCAGGAAACCAAAGACAGTATGGACAAGTCAATTGAGGCGCTCAACAGGGAGCTGAAACGGATCCGCACGGGGCGTGCCTCATTGTCGATACTTGACGCCATCAAAGTCGACTACTACGGAACTTTAACGCCGCTCAATCAAATGGCCACACTGGCTGTGCCCGAAAGCCGCTTGATCACGATTCAACCGTGGGATGTATCGGTAATCAAAGATATTGAAAAAGCGCTTTTAAAATCCGACCTGGGCCTGACCCCGGCCAATGACGGCAAGCTCATCCGCATCTCCATACCGCCGCTTACTGAAGAACGCCGCAAAGAATTGGTCAAGCTCGTTCTTAAAATGGGTGAGGACTATAAGGTTTCGGTTCGCAACGCCCGGCGCGACGCCAATGAACTGATCAAAAGCTTGAAAAAAGATGGTGATATATCTGAGGATGACGCCTTCAAGTCCCAGGAAGAGGTTCAAAAAATTACCGATGAGCATATCAAGCGCATCGACGAATGTTGTCAAGAAAAAGAGAAAGAAATCCTTGAATTTTAGTCCCTCCTCAGACGGCTCCGAAGATCTTGATAAAGCCAGGCTGCCCGCCCATGTCGCCATCATTATGGATGGCAATGGTCGCTGGGCCAAAAAGCATCTTTTATCCCGCATTAAAGGGCATGAAAAAGGGGCGGAAGCGGTTCGAACGGTGGTGCGTGCCTGCCGTGAACTCGGTATCGCTTATTTGACACTCTACGCATTTTCGACTGAAAACTGGCAGCGGCCTCAAAAAGAGATCGATGCCCTCATGACCCTTCTGACCAAATTCTTAGAATCCGAACAAAAGGAGCTTGCCGCAAAAAACATCCGTCTGGCGGTTATCGGACAAATGGAGCGGCTGCCGGCCAATGTTCAGCGGGCGCTGCGCAAGACCATGGATTTAACCCGGGACAATACGGCCCTTCAGTTGAATTTGGCCTTAAGCTACGGCAGCCGGGCGGAAATTGTTCACATGGCCCGCCAGATTGCGGCAAAGGTGAAAAACGCAGAACTCGATCTGGATGCAATCGATGTTGAAACCATTGCTGCTCACTTGTATACGAAAGATATGCCGGATCCTGATCTTTTGATTCGGACCAGCGGCGAACTTCGCATCAGCAATTTTCTACTGTGGCAAATCGCCTACGCTGAAATCTATGTCACACCGACGTACTGGCCTGATTTCAGCAAAGAAGAATTCGTCGAGATCCTGAAAAACTATCAACAGCGTGAGCGTCGTTTTGGACGGGTTTAGTGGCATGCCCCTCTCGAACATTGCACACGATCACGATGTGGTGCTTTTGACTCAGTTGAGTTCACTTAATATATGGTTTCAATAGCTCGTAGCTGATAGCTGATAGCTCATAGTTGAAAATTTGAAGTTTGGAAATCAGCCTATGAGCTATGATCTGTTTA
>JASFEV010000174.1:0-9963 GCA_050124655.1 Desulfobacterales bacterium | reverse complement strand
ACGCCTCCCTGATCATAGATTTTATCAGCTTGTGCCAGATAATCCACCGCTATCACGAAAAAAGGAAAAGCGATAAAAATGGCTGCAATTGTCGCTCCCCAAATATATCTTTTCATTCTCTTATCTCCTTTAAGCCAACCATACCCATTCCAATTGCATCAGTTATGGTGTTTTTTTAAATGATTTCGATGGCGCAGGCCATCGACACTCCTCCACCCCCGCACAGGGTGGCCAGTCCCAGGTTTTTCTTTTGCTGTATCAGGGCATATAAAAGGGTGGTCATGATCCGAGCGCCGGTGGCCCCCACCGGGTGCCCCAGCCCGATGCCCGAGCCGTTGATGTTGGTGATTTCCCGGTTCAAACCCAATTCTTTTTCGCAGCCCAGGTACTGAGCTGCAAAGGCCTCATTAATTTCGATCAGCTCAAAATCGGCTAATTTAAAGCCGCTGCGCTTTAGAAGGTCGTTTACGGCAGGTACCGGGGAAAGTCCCATGATCGACGGATGGCAGCCGCCCTTGCCGATGGCGCGTATTCTGGCCAGTGGTTGAACGCCTAAATCTTTGGCTTTTTTAGAGGACATGATGACCATGGCTGCGGATCCGTCGTTGATCCCGCTGGAATTTCCGGCCGTCACTTTACCGATGTCGGGCACAAATGCCGGCGGCAGCTTTTGAAGATCTGCCAGGGTCAGACCCGGCCTGAAATGCTCGTCTTTGTCGAATATGATGGGCGTTTTTTTTCTTTGCGGAATTTCCATCGGGATGATTTCAGCTTTAAATGAGCCGTCTTTGGTAGCGCGTTCAACGTTGTTGTGGCTGCGCAGCGCGACGTCATCCATTTCTTCGCGGCTGATATTCAGATGCTGGGCCACAAATTCGGCCGTATGCCCCATAATATACGGTTTGCCTTTAAAAAAGGAGAGCGGTGGCTTTTCGGCATCCACCGGACCCTCTTCCGGATGGGGGATGATGTGGGATCCACAGTGCAAAGCACGGATCAAATTGTCGATACATTGCTGATCCTGCAGGCGGTATCCCCAGCGAGCACCCGGCAGTGAATACGGTACACCGGACATATGTTCGACGCCGCCGGCCAATACCACTTCGGCCATACCGGCCTGGATCATCGCCATGCCCGACAGAACAGCTTCCATACCGGAAATGCACACACGATTAATTGTCACCGCCGGCACCGCATCCGGAATGCCGGCAGACAGTGCCGCAATACGCGTCACGTTTAAGGTGTCCACTGGCTCCATACAGCACCCAAAGCGCACATCATCGATCAGGTCTGCATCGATGCCGGCTCTTTTCACGGCTGCTTTCATGGTCACGCTGGCGATGGTGGCCGCGTGGCTTTCTTTTAGGGATGCACCAAAAGCACCAATGGCGGTGCGACAGGCAGAAGCTATCACAACTTCTTTCATCTTTGGCTCCTTTGTTGCGTGTTGCTAATGATAGGTTTCAGGTTTCAGGTTTATGGTCACTGGCAGCTGGTTGCTGGTTTGTGCAGCGGCGCAGGTGCCTGCAATTTGCGTAATGCGGTACAATTGGAAAACGGCCGGGGACGAGGACGAGTAGGAGGACGAGTACGATAGGGAGCATAAAACCCTCGTCCTCGTCGTCGTCCTCGTGCTCGTCCTCGAGGACTCAAGCCAAAAAGCTCACGAAACCCGCAACGCGCAACCCGTCACCCCCCAAATGAACGTTCATGAATATCGATTGCCGCAGGGGTCGGAACGGCAATGGCGTTCATCTTGCCGATGGTGGCTGGCAAGATGTTGCTGATGAAAAAATCAGCGGCTTTGAGCTGGCCGTCGTAAAAGGCCGCATCCTTATTTTTGGCGACTTTCGATTGAATCGCCTTAGTGTCGGTGCTGCCGGCCAGTTTCTCCAGTTTTGGCGCAGCCACTGTTGCCCGCCAGAGCAGCATCCAGGCGATGATAACATCACCGAGAACTTCCATAAACGGATGGGCGTAGGCCAGCGCCAGCCTCATATCTTTGGAGAAAGCGGTTTTGCTGATATGCAGCGCGATTTCACCAAGACGATTTAATGCTTTTGCGACCTTGCCGGCAAGATCCGCCAGATGTGGGTTTTCTGCGGCCTGATCGATGGTGGCTTTGATTTCATTGAGAAAATCAATAAAAACCGCTCCTTTTTTCATCCCCAGTTTACGCCCCAGCAGATCCATGGCCTGAATGCCGTTGGTCCCTTCGTAGATGCTGGTAATTTTACAATCGCGGTAAAGCTGTTCGACCGGATAATCCTTGATATAGCCGTAACCGCCATATACCTGAATGGCCTGTTCGCAGACAAACTGACCGCGTTCGCTGCAATAGGCCTTAATCACCGGCGTCAGCAATTCGATAAAATCGTTGTAACGCTCTTTTTCTGGCCGGGTTTTCGCCGTTCGTTTTTTGTCAAAACAATAGGCAACGTAATACACAAAACTGCGCATGCCATCCACATAGGCTTTCATCATCAACAGCATGCGCCTGACATCCGGGTGGCGGATAATGGGCACCTGGGGCGCATCCGGATCTTTAGCAGCGGCAATATCTTTGCCCTGCAAGCGATCGCGGGCGTAGTTGAGCGCGTATAAATAAGCGGCCGAGGCGTGCAAAAATCCCTGGGTGCCCACATCCAGGCGGGCTTCATTCATCATGTGGAACATGACCATTAATCCTTTATTTTCTTCCCCGAGCAAGAGGCCGCGGCACCTGCCTTTACCGCCCAGCGTCATACTGCAGGTCGGGCTGCCGTGGATGCCCATTTTCTCTTCCACGCCGCTGCAGACGATATCATTGGGCTCACCCAGACTGCCGTCCTCATTGACCCAGATTTTGGGCACAATAAACAATGAGATGCCTTTAGTCCCCGGAGGCGCCCCTTCGATCCGGGCCAAAACCGGGTGGATGATATTTTCGGTTAGATCGTGATCGCCGCAGGTGATAAAAATTTTATTGCCCGTCATGGAATAGGTCCCGTCCGGATTCTTGACCGCTGTTGTGGTCAGCGCCCCTACATCCGAACCGGCGTCGGGTTCGGTGAGCAGCATGGTGCCGCCCCAATGGCCGGCGTAAACCTTTTCTAAAAACAGCTCTTTTTGTTGGGGGGTGCCGAAAAGCTCGATCATTTTGGCGGCGCCGTGTCCGAGGTTGCCGAAACCGGCAATGGCAAAATTAGCCCCGATAATATACTCGAAGGCCGCCTGCCGGATGATCCAAGGAAATCCCTGGCCGCCGACTTCAGTATCTTCGGCCATGGCGATCCATTCGCCTTCGACAAACAACTGATAGGGGCGGTGAAAGCACTGCGGAACGGTTACCCGGCCGTTTTCAAATTGAACGCCCTCCCGATCGCCTTCTGTGTAAGTGGGCAAAATTTCCTTAATGCCCAGATTGCGGGCTTCGGAGATGACCATGTCGAACATTTTTCGGTTCAAGTCATTGTATTTTTTTGTTTTAACAAGGTCTTCGATCTCTAATTGTTCATACAGAACAAAGTCGATGTCTCTGCGATCGGAAAGTAATTGGGCCATAAGATTACTCCTTAAGAGATATATCGGTAATGATTGGCTTTTGTAGGAGAAATGTTCGGCACTTGTCAAGCAATTGATGTTTTAGGCTGCTGTAGAAGGAGGAAGGACGATTTTAGGTGAGCGGGTTTATTTATTTTCCCTTAGGCGTCCTTGCTGGTGGTATTGCGGATACAGTTTTCGAGAGCAATCCGGGCAGATGCCATGGCTGAATTCGGCATCGGATCGGTGTCGAATGTATTCTTCGATCTGATTCCAGTAGCCCTTGTCATCTCGAATTTTTTTGCATGATGAACAGATGGGCAGCAGGCCGCTTAGTTGTCTGACTTTGGCCAGGGACGCTTTAAAAGTGCTGACGAGTTGATTTAGTTCTTTTTCATGCTGCTTGCGTTCAGAGATATCCCGAATTATACCCGTATAAAAGGTCTCACCACCGGATTTCCAGGTGGACAGCGACAACTCGATTGGAAATTCGTTGCCATCTTTGGTGATGCCAAACAGCTCAACGGTTTCGTCGATCATGCGGGATTTGCCGCGCGCGACAAATTTGGCCATCCCGCGCTCATGCGCTTTCCGGAAGCGTTGCGGCATTATGATGCTGATGGGTTGTCCGATGAGTTTTTCAACGGGGTGGCCAAACATCTTCGCCGCCGCGGTATTGCAAAAGGCAATTGTGCCAACGCGGTCAGCCGTGATGATGGCATCTTTGGCGGATTCGGCCACCCTTCGAAACTTGGTTTCCGAATCTTTGATGCGTGTTTCGATTTGCTTGCGCTCGGTGATATCAAAGCTATATTCGATCATCTGGGTGACATGACCGTTTTTATCTAAAATCGGATGGGCATGCACTTCAACATTTCTGGCATTTCCTTCACTATCATAGTGTATATGTTCGACTGTGACCGGCTGTTTGGTCTTTTTGACAATTTCCAAAGGGCAGGGGTGTTCGCTGGGATCGCAGGGTGTGTTCCGGTCATGAGCGAGCGCATGGCAAGTCGCTTTGCCGGATGCGCCGCTTTTAATAGCTGCTGAATTGGCCAGTTTGATGCTGTAATCGTTTGCATCAACCACATAGAACGGGTGTGACAGGGACTCCAGCACCGTGTTTAAGAACTCGGATTTCTTTATCAGCATCGCGTCTGCTTTTTTGCGGGCGGCGGCTTCTTTTTCAAGCGATGCAATCTTTTTCAGAAGCGCTTTATGGTCATTGTCTGCGGCCATAGGAATTTTCCGGGCGGACTCAGGTTTCGGAAATCAGATTTTACACTTAAGATAATGGTCACTAAACTAAAAGCTTTTAACATAATACCCGAATTGTGCTGAATCAAGGGCGGTTTTTTGGGTGCAAATTGGCAAGGTTTTTTTTGTGATTCGCTTGTCAAAATTTGGAGGGCAAGCAGGCGTCAAGAAAATACTTGACTTCGCACGGGGTTAATGGCTTTTATCAGATACGATGCCGCCGGTGCGGACCAAACCTCCATTGGCTCGTGCAGGTAATGCCTCATTTGATCACTTCCGATGAACGAATGTCTGTCTGCATTGAGTCTATCTGCACAAATTCACTCGGCAAAAAACGGCATCTGGTTCACTGCAATCCACAGCAAATGTTCAACACGCGATTAACCTGGACAGGCGCAAAAGCGGGAACCCGTCAACCATTTTTAAACGTTAATTGAATCGATCTATCCAATCACACTTCACACTGGGGGTATAAAGATGAGCAGCACAAACAAATGGGTTTATCTTTTTGATGAAGTTGATCAGGCTGAAAGCTATGTCGGCGGTGAATGGGATGCGGTGCGCGGACTGCTGGGCGGCAAAGGCGCCAACCTGGCTGAAATGGTGCGGATCGATATTCCGGTGCCGCCCGGGTTTACGGTGACCACCGAAGCCTGTAATGCCTATTTGGCCGCCGGCGAGAGCTTTCCCGCGGGCATGTGGGAGCAGGTGCTGGAGGCCATGCAAAAAGTTGAAGCGGCCACCGGAAAGACATTTGGCGATGTGAAAAACCCGCTGTTGGTGTCCTGCCGCTCGGGGGGCAAATTTTCCATGCCCGGCATGATGGATACGGTTCTCAATATCGGTCTCAACGATGACACCATTAAGGGGATGATCAAGTTAACCGGAGATGAGCGCTTTGTATACGATGCCTATCGGCGTCTGGTGCAGATGTTTGGCAGTGTCGTTATGGGCATTGCCGACGAGCCTTTTGAAGAGGTCATTACCCATGTGCGCCGCAAAGCGGGTGTCAAAAACGACGCTGAATTGACCGCCAAAGACTGGCAGGGGGTTACGACAGAATTTAAAAAGATTTACAAAAAACACACCCATAGCGATTTCCCGACCGATCCGCTGATTCAGTTGCGCAAGGCCACCGAAGCGGTTTTTAAAAGCTGGAACGGCAAGCGCGCCATTGACTACCGCAACGCCGCCGGTATCGCCCATGATATGGGCACAGCGGTGAACATCGTCACCATGGTTTTCGGCAATATGGGTAATACCAGCGCCACCGGCGTGGCCATGACCCGCAATGCCTCCACTGGCGAGCAGCATATCGAAGGCGATTATCTGACCAACGCCCAGGGGGAAGACGTGGTCGCCGGGATTCGTATTACCGATGATATTCAAAAATTAAAAGATGAGATGCCCTCAGCCTACCAGGAATTTGAGGAGATCTGTCAAAAACTGGAACAGCATTACCGCGAAATGCAGGATGTTGAATTTACCATTGAGAACGGCAAGCTGTGGATGCTGCAAACCCGTGATGGTAAACGCACCGCCCAGGCCGCCGTGCGCATTGCGGCGGATATGGTCGAAGAAGGACTGATCAGTAAAGAAGAGGCGGTGATGCGGGTCACCCCGGATCAAATTGACTTTTTTTTACACCCCCAGTTTAATGCTCAGGCCAAGCAAAACGCGCATAGTGAGGGAAACTTTTTAGCCAAAGGGCTCAACGTGTCGCCGGGCGCTGCGGTCGGTATAGTGGCATTTGATGCCGATCGCGCTGAGCAGTGGGCCAAGGAGGGAGGCAAAGACGTCATCATGGTGCGACCTGAGACCAAGCCCGATGATGTCCACGGCATGCTGGCGGCTGAAGGTATTTTGACCAGCCGGGGCGGGCGCACCAGCCATGCGGCCCTGGTGGCCCGGCAATTTGGCACGCCGGCTGTCGTAGGGGTTGCCTCCCTTGAAATTGATCTCGCCAATCGTAAAATGAGTGTAGGGACCCATGAAATAAAAGAAGGCGATTGGATTTCCATCGATGGCACCGCCGGTGAGGTCTATTTGGGAAAATTGGAGACCATGGTGCCGGATATCAACGACCCCTGGCTGCTGAAGCTGTTGTCCTGGGCCGATGAATTTCGAAGATTAGGCGTTTGGGCCAATGCCGATTATCCCAAGGACGCCGAAAGGGCCCGTGAATACGGCGCTCAGGGCATCGGGCTTTGCCGCACCGAGCATATGTTTTTCGAGTCCGAGCGTTTGCCGCACGTCCAGAAAATGATCATGACCGATCTGACCCGTGAGCGCAAGGAGGCCCTGGAAGCGATTTTGCCCTTCCAGCGCGAGGATTTTGCCGGGCTTTTCCGGGCCATGGACGGGCTGCCGGTGATCATCCGCTTGATTGACCCGCCCTTGCATGAATTTTTACCCAATCGCTTTGACCTGATGCACGAGCTTTCCGATCTGAAAATTCGATTGCAGCAGGCTGCCAACCTGGCCCAGGTGGACGATTTGCTGGAGCAGATCCGCCTCAAAGAGACCATCCTCAAGCGGGTGGAAAGCCTGCACGAAGCCAATCCGATGCTGGGTTTGCGCGGGGTGCGCTTGGGAATTCAGATCCCGGAGCTGACCACCATGCAGGTACGGGCCATATTTGAAGCCGCTTGTATGGTGGCTAAAGACGGGGTGGATGTTCATCCGGAAATTATGATCCCACTCACCAGTCACGTCAACGAGCTCAAGATTCAACGCCAGGCTCTGGAGAGCGAAGCCAAAAAAGTCATGGATGAGCAGAATATTAAAGTCGATTATAAATTCGGCACCATGATCGAAATTCCGCGTGCGGCGCTGACCATGGATGAAATTGCCGAATTTGCGGAATTCATTTCATTCGGCACCAACGACCTGACCCAGACCACCTACGGCATATCGCGGGATGACGCTGAAGCCGGATTTTTAATGGAATACATCTCCACCGGTGTTTTGCCTGACAATCCCTTTGCCACCATTGATCCCGATGGCGTGGGGGAATTGATGCGCATCGCCGTAACCAAAGGACGGGCTGAAAACCCCGACCTGGAATGCGGTATCTGCGGAGAGCATGGCGGGGACCCGACATCCATCCAGCTGTGCCATGAGCTGGGGTTGACTTATGTATCCTGCTCGCCGTTTCGGGTGCCCATTGCCCGCCTGGCAGCGGCCCATGCGGCCCTGCGCGAAAAACAGGTCGCCAGCCATACGAAAAAGACAGACTGATCTTGTCTGTTTTATGAGACACTATTGAATCACCCTTTATTCGGTAAGCCAGTTGAGCCTGTTCACCCGTTGAGCCAGTTAAGCCCGTTAACCCGTTGCGCCCGTTAAAAGAAAAGGGAACTTCTGTGACGGTTATGGAAATTTCTGAGACAGTCTGTCTCATACTGGGGCACCTAAATCGGCCAATCTGACTGATGCGAAACAGATCAATCATTGAATAACAACTTAATATTAAACCAGTTATAAACTCATATCATTATTTTACATCATTTGGCATAAAACTTGTTTTATCACTGAACCTGATACAAAACGAAGCGCCTTTGATAAACCCCAAAATTATTTAAACATCAAAAACTTAACTGTTTTCCAATCCAGAAATGAGCAATTTTTTCAATGGTCTCGGCTGCACACGGAGTCTAGCTTTCGGCGTACTGTGAGTACGTTGAAAGCTAAAATCCACGGAGAACACAGACCATTGGAATCCGCCTGAGGCGGACTGGATGGAAAAGAAAAGGAGGAACCGTATGAGTAAGACAGAACAGCACTTAATGGACGCGTTTGCAGGTGAGTCTCAGGCCAACCGTAAATACCTTGCTTTTGCCAAAAAAGCGGACCAGGAAGGCTACCCCCAGGTGGCCAAACTTTTCCGCGCGGCGGCTGAAGCCGAAACCGTGCATGCCCATGCCCATTTGAGGACCCTGAAGGGTATTGGCGCCACTGCCGACAACCTCAAAGAGGCCATTGCCGGCGAAACCCATGAATTTAAAAGCATGTACCCGGAAATGATTAAAGATGCCAAGGCTGAAGATAACAGCGCCGCCTTGCGCAGCTTTGAGTATGCCAACGCCGTTGAACAGGTACATGCCGACCTTTATCAGAAAGCATTGGATAACATGGATGGCCTCGAGGAAGTCGACTACTGGGTTTGCAGCGTTTGCGGTTACACGTGTGAAAGCGAGGCCCCGGATGAGTGCCCGGTGTGCAAAGCTAAAAAGAAAGCCTTTTTCAAAGTCGATTAAGAGTGAAGAATTTTGGAAAAATTCTTCAAGTGTTTCGTGTGTTGTTTTTAGTGTTTAGTAATCGATGAGGGAGAGGTATTTCTCCCTGCTCAAACACTAAACACCAAATACTAAAAACCAAACACCAAACAACCAAACACCAAAAACTAAACACTGGATCAGTTGAAAATGAAATGTCCCGTATGCGGTAGTTTGAATTTTTTCGTCAAAGACCCGGATGATGAGTACGAAACCTGTGAATTCGAGTTGAAGGGTGAGGATGTCGTCTTTGATCCCGAGGTGGCTGAATCCGACTGCGCGGAGGTCAAGAGCGACACCGAGGTCTTTTGCGAAAAATGCTCCTGGCACGACAAGTTTCAGGAGCTCAAAAACAGCTAGACCATAGTACCCCCCGTATCGCAAATCGCCGCCGGCGGTGCCGCAAAAGTCTTTTGCCCGGCACCCCCGCGGCGATTTTTGTCTTTCCCACCTGCCTTTACACCAACCCGACCAACCGGAGAGTTCAAACCCGTCATTCCGGACGAGTTCACCGAAGGTGGACAAGATCCGGAATCCAGTGTGAATAGGGTCTAAATATAAATAGGGTATAAATATATAAATAGGGTCGGGCCACGGTAAGTAATCAAAACCCATGAGTCAATCGATTATGGGCTGTTTACCAAGAGCTATGCTTACACCTATTATGACAATGGGTTGAAGAAGACTTTTACCGGTCCGGACGGCACCACCATCAATTACACCTATGATGAGAACAACCGCATCAGCGGCATTGCCATTCCCGGCCAGGGGCAGATTACCTACAATACCTACCAGTGGAACAGCCCCACCCGCATTACGCTGCCGGGCGGCAGCACCACAGATTATATCTACGATCCGTTGATGCAAGTCAAATCCATTGTTGCCAGAGACCCGGGCCAGAACCCGC
>JASFEV010000173.1:0-10001 GCA_050124655.1 Desulfobacterales bacterium | reverse complement strand
CAAACGAATATTGACATCGGTCAGAATGTTGACTTCCGTCGTATACCCTGCAGTGATATTTTCGGCTGTTAGAATAGTCATCGGTATTGCCCGCCTAAATAAGCTTCCAAAACGCATTCGTCTTGTTGGACTTCCGCTGCGGTTCCTTCGCACAGTTTGGTGCCTTCACTCATGACGACGACCGGCTCACAGAGATTCATCACCAGATCCATGTCATGTTCGATCAGAAAGAATGTCATACCTTTTTCTTCGCGCAAGGTTTCGATATTGGCAATCAGTTTGCGCATCAAGGTTGGATTGACACCGGCACCCGGCTCGTCCAGCAGAACCAGCGTGGGATCGGCCATCATACTGCGTGCAATTTCCAGAAGCTTTTTCTGGCCGCCGGACAGCGAGCCGGCGTATTCATCTTTTAAATCGATCAGTTCGACAAATTCGAGAACCTCAAGGGCCTTGTCTCTTAATTCCTTTTCCTGATGTCGAACCGATGGCGACCGAAACCAGGTATTCCATATCCGCTCCCCGAGCTGATGCTCGGGCATAATCATCAGATTCTCAAGAACGGTCATTTGCGCAAATTCACGGGTGATCTGAAAAGTTCGATAAACCTTTTTCTTAAAAATTTGATGGGGCGCCAGACCATCGATTGCTTCACCTTGGAAAAAGATCTTGCCGCGATCAGGCTTATAGTGCCCGGTAATAATATTAAAGAGCGTGGTTTTGCCGGCGCCGTTGGGCCCGATCAGACCGGTTATCGTGCCCTTCTTTACGGTGAAAGAGCAATCGTTGACGGCCTTCAGACCGCCAAAACTTTTTTCTACCCGTTGTATTTCAAGCATTATGGCACCTTCATGTTCAATCATGCGTTTGGCAAACGCGCCATTTAGGTGACGGGATACTGGAGCTGCAATTTACTGGTTCAGGTTCGCGAGAAGCATTTTCGGTCTCTGGACTGATATCGGACGGATAAACTGCTGTAGGATTCGGAATGGGATACTTTATGTATAAAACAATTATACTAAAGTGAATTAACGAATTATCTGTGTGAATGTCAATCAAAAAATGAATGGCAGTTAAATTAACTTGATGGCCCTAATGCACCCAAATTACTGATATGATGATGTTTTATTCAGAAGGCGACACTAAAATCGGTTGGATAATTTTTTGATCGAATGAAGATTAAATTCAAATATCATTGCGGAAAGCTGTTGCCGTTGCCGGCCGTTCTAATCGCCAATGATTTTAACCAGCGCCCGTTTGCGGCGGCGGCCGTCAAACTCACCGTAAAAAATGCGCTCCCAGGTCCCAAAATCCAACCTACCATCGGTGACGGCTACAACCACCTCACGTCCCATGATCTGGCGTTTCATGTGGGCATCGGCATTGTCCTCGCCGACATTATGACGGTATTGTGACACGGGCGCATGCGGCGCCAGCTTTTCCAACCAGGCGTCATAATCATGATGCAATCCGGATTCATCGTCATTTATGAAGACCGACGCTGTTATGTGCATGGCATTCACTAGCACAAGACCCTCTTTAATCCCGCTTTCCTGCAGACAGGCCTCCACCTGGGGGGTGATGTTAATAAACGCCCGGCGTGAGGGCACCTCAAACCATAGCTCTTTGCGGTAGCTTTTCATTGTGTGGGGACCTCCTTTATGTATTCATAAAAATAAAATGCAGCTACATCCATTTAGCTACTTTTGATATGTACAATATATTATAAGAATTTGGAAGTATGTGGATTTGAGTCTGAAAGAATTGGTAGATTTTTAGACGCGTTGAATTTAGAGGATATCACAACTTGTGCTTAACTTGTGGTCAATAAATCACAAGTCCGGTGATATTTGGTTTTCTTGCATGATATCCAAAGGTTAGAATAAATGATATTTCAGCCTATTTAGTCCAATCTACAAAATCCCAAATTGTATATTTCGTCAGCACACCCAACAAATTTTCAACTCTTTCAAATTTCAACCTCAGGCACGCTAGTCTAAAAAAAATATTGGCTGAAAAAAGTTTATATTCACCATGGCAAATCTAAAAATAATTATCACAATCTAAGCTCCATATTTTTCCGCGTATTAGACCAGTCCTCATTGTAGCCCGGGATCAGTTGTGATACCACCTTGAAACCTGTACTCTCGACAGGATTTCATATATGGTAAAATTGGGTTTACCAAGTTCACCAAAATTAATTCTTTTTTAGATGATATCACAACAATGGCCGAACCTTTGATTATCTCATATCAAAACGTGAAGTTAAGCAGGGAAACAGGGCGCCTAAATTTATAAGTATCTCCTAATTATTCATTTATCCAAAAACTAAACAGCATCAGGAAGGTAAAAATGAAAAGCCGATTTATCTACATCATCTTTGCGATCATGTTGGTATTGTTGGTCAACCCATTTATCCGACCCCTCGGATTAATTGGCCACCTTCTTTCTACCTTGTTTTTATCAATGATACCGCTAGCAAGCGCCTATGCCCTGACCGAGGATAGGAAAAAAGCGATTATCGTTCTCATTATCGCGGCGCCTTTTGTGATACTTGACGGCCTTAACGTATTTATTACACACCGTTCATTAATGGTTGTCGCATTTAGCTTTGGTACAATATTATATTTTTATATCGTCATTTTATTGGTGATAAACCTTCTATCTATCAGAGTGATAACTGCTGACCTGATATTTTGCGCTATTTCCATTTATCTTTTAATTGGTATTATGTGGGCTGGTATTTATAGTGTTTTAGAGGGTATTTCACCGGGTTCATTTTCAGAAGCTTCAGATTTGCTTTATTTCAGTTTCGTCACCCTTACTACTGTGGGCTTCGGTGATGTCGCGCCCTTGTCGGTATTGTGCAAAAGGCTCGCGGTATTTGAGGCCGCTATGGGCAGTATTTATATGGCGGTAATTATCGCCATGATTGTCGGCAGATATATGTCAATGCAGGTAGAGATCAATTCTCCAAGTAAAAGCAGTTCAAAAAAATGAGATACCAATAACATATCAGTACCTTTAAATCCCTCTAAAAGGCTGTGATATCTCACTTAGTATTCAGAATGCATATTTTGAATTTTCTGCCGATGCTCAACGCTTTTAATGATTTTGTGATATCGATATCGTATCAAAACGCGATGACCCACTAACTTAATTTCAACGTAACGGTGACAGTCGATCGCATGCCGGTTCGCATCAAAATACTCCGGAAATAGTTTATTTTTTGATAAATTGGCTTGATGCATTTGGCCATTAGAATTTAATGCCAATCTGAGCACTAATTACATCTGAGCTGGCATCGTAATCACCCCTTAGAGCTCCCCGTGCAATATCTTCAGTTTCAAGGCCGGTTTTACGGATTTTGGGCTTATCAACAAACAAATGGGCGTAAGACAAATCAAAACTAAAATGATCTGAAAATCTGTAGCTCAGTCCAATTCCAGTCCAGATTCTGTCTTCATCTGGTGCTCTGGGAGACCTTCGTTGTGCATTTGGTACGGGTGTCTCATCATATGCAATACCCCCCCGAAATGTCCAATTTTCGTTGAAGTAATAGTTGGCTCCAAAAGCATAACGGAAGGTATCCTCCCAATCAAAGATTGTTGTAACGTCTGTTCCCGTATCGAGTTCAACAGGAAGATCGTCCAATTTGCTCCAATTGGTCCAGAAAATGTCTGCCATAATGGCGAATTTTGGGTGCAATCTCCAGTAAGCGCTCAGAGAGGCGTGACCGGGCAGTGTAATATCGGCTTTAGCATCCGTGTTGACGAGTCCTGCACCAATCGCTATGGCTTCAGCCCCCGCAGGTATTTTAAAGTCCGCATCACCATCTACCGTATAATCGATATCGGAGCGATAAGATAGCCCGAACCGCAGGTTTTCAGTCGGTTCCACAAGAACACCGAGGTTCCAGCGCCATCCCCAGTCATCCGCTTCGAGCTCTACAAATCCATCGAGCGTCTGCGGCAATGTTGGTGCGCCGCCGATGAAGCCAATCGTTCCGTAATCTACAGCATTGGTCAGTTCGGCATCAACGTACTGGGCGCTTATGCCCCCTCCAAGCGATAACCATTTGTTTATTCTGAAAGCAACTGTGGGATTGATATCAAGCGTTAGTACATCTGACTTAACGGCATGATAGCGTCCGACCCATTTTTTACTGTACTCTGTCTCCAGCCCAAATGGAACATTGATGCCGATTCCGGCATGAAATCTATCCGTGATTTGCTGGGCAAAATAGAAATTGGGTACTATTGCAGGACCGCCGGCATCACCTCCGTCGCCACCGGCTAGCGGGCCACCGCCAACTACCGGCAAAGCCGGTGAAACCGTTGATCCTTTGTTATCAAATTCAGCTTGAGTTCTGATATAGTGGGCGGCAATTTCAAATTGGGTGCCGGACAACCGGGTTATCCCTGCCGGATTGAAAAAAATAGTAGATGCATCTTCAGCAATAGCGGATCCTCCGGCATAAGCATTACCGAGTCCCTTGACGCCTTGTTCAAACAGAAGAAAACCACCGGCCATTAAATTGTTTGAAAAAATAGATAAAAGACTCAATGTTATGAACGCCATTAAATAAAACCGCCTGAAATAGACCATAACATACGCTCCTTTCATCTTAAGCTCATTGAATGGGATTGGTTATCATCTGATTGTACCGCTTTTCAGGTGCCTTAAATGCGTGAGGACGCGATCGACATTTAGCGACTCGGACAATATTTTTGGCCTTGTGTTTCGGCCCATTCCAAATCCCAAGATGTCCTTGATGCTTGACCTGTCGATTCGCAGCTTTTGAACTTTGGTTGAATTTTGTATTTAATTTTCGCAATAATTCGTGTTAATTCGTGGTTATAAAATATCAGTTAATCCCTATATGCGATTACATCATCAATTTCAATCAGAATTCCTATGGCGGCTGAATTGAAGCATTTTGATCAGAAAATAAAATACGTTAAATCGCTTTTGCGCGAGGTGATGATCGCCGACCGCAGGTTTGCTTTGCGGGAATTGGAACGCCTGCGCGGCAATAAGGCCAAGGCCCTTGCGGCTGACAAGCTGCGTGCAAGGCTCGAAAGGCTCGAACGCCGACTGCAGACATCCCAACGCAAGCGAAATCAGCGCTTGAAGAATGTGCCGCAATTCAGCGATATCGATTCCCTTCCGATCACGACCAAAAAGACGGATATCATTCGGGCGATCAAGCGCCATCCGGTCGTTATCGTATCCGGTGAAACCGGCTCCGGCAAAACCACCCAATTGCCCAAATATTGCCTGGCCGCCGGGCGGGGCATTGCCGGCATGATCGGGCATACCCAGCCCCGCCGAATTGCCGCCATGACGGTGGCGCGCCGGATTGCCGAGGAATTCGGTCAGGACCTGGGTGATGCCGTCGGCTATAAAATTCGATTCAAGGATCGCACCTCGAAAAAGGCCTATTTGAAAATCATGACCGACGGCATCCTGCTGGCTGAAACACAGACCGACCGGTATCTGAATGCCTACGATACGATAATTGTCGACGAGGCCCATGAGCGCAGCCTCAATATCGATTTTATCCTGGGCATTTTACAAACGCTGCTGGCGCAACGAGACGACCTTAAGCTAATCATTACCTCGGCCACCATTGATACGGAAAAATTCTCTAAAGCCTTTGGAGATGCCCCGGTCATCGAAGTGTCGGGCCGCATGTATCCGGTGGATGTGCGTTATCAGAAAGCAAAATTGAAAAAAAGGGAAAAAAATGAGGTGACTCACATCGAGCTGGCCGTGAAGGCGGTCAGACAGCTCATAGCCGAAAGCACCCGGGGGGATATCCTGGTGTTTATGCCCACCGAGCAGGATATCAGAGAGACCTGTGAGCTGATTGGAGGATCAAAATTCAAACAATCACGGATCTTACCGCTGTATGCCCGATTGACAGCCGCCGAGCAGGCCCGGGTCTTTGCGCGCACTTCTGAACGCAAGATTATTGTGGCCACCAACGTGGCCGAGACCTCCATTACCATCCCGGGGATAAAATATGTGGTGGATTCCGGCCTGGCCCGCATCTCCCGTTATTCGCCGCGCTCCCGCACCACCTCCCTGCCAGTGGTGCCGATCTCGCGCAGCAGTGCCGACCAGCGTAAAGGGCGTTGCGGCCGGGTCCAAAACGGCATCTGCGTGCGCCTGTTTGACGAAGATGATTATCTAAGCCGCCCCCGGTATACCCGGCCGGAAATTTTACGGGCCAATCTGGCGGAAGTCATCCTGCGCATGATGGCCCTGCGGCTCGGTGACATCAATGACTTTCCCTTCATCGACCGGCCGGATTCAAAGAGCATTAAAGATGGCTATGATTTGCTGTATGAACTGGGGGCCATTTCAATTGCGCAGAGCGCAAAGGGCAAAGGGCATAGCGCTGATATTAAATCCAGCAAGACGCGCCGCAAAGCCGGCAGGCCATTAAAATTCTCAAAATTGACCGAGAAGGGGCGGTTGATGGCCCGAATTCCGCTGGATCCCAGGCTGTCCCGGATGCTGCTCGAAGCCCAAGAGCGGGGATGCATCGACCAAATCACGGTTATTGCCGCGGCGCTGAGCATCCAGGACCCGCGGGAACGGCCTCTGGAAAAAACCACCGAAGCCGACCAGGCCCATGCGCAGTTTGATGATCCTTTATCTGACTTTACCACCTTGCTGAACATCTGGAACCACTACAACCACCTCTGGCAGACCCGCAAAAGCAACAATGACCTCAAACGGTTTTGCCGCCAGCACTTTTTGTCTTACAACCGCATGCGTGAATGGCGCGACATTTATCATCAGGTTTGTGCCATCCTGGAAGAATTCGGCATCCGCAAGCGACGACGGCCGAAACCGGTGCAAGCGCAGAATCTGAGGCTGGACAAAGAACAGCCTCTGTATCAATCGATACACCACTCGATTCTCAGCGGTTATCTTTCCAATATCGCCCAAAAGAAAGAAAAAAATGTGTTCCGAGCCACCCAGAATCGTGAGGTCATGGTTTTTCCCGGATCGGGATTATTTGATAAGGCCGGGCGCTGGATCGTCGCCGCTGAAATGGTTGAAACCTCCCGGCTGTTTGCCCGCACCGTAGCCAACATCGACAGCCAATGGCTGGAAGCGTTGGGAGGGGATCTGTGCCGCAGAGTCTATCTGAATCCCCGCTGGCAAAAAAGTCAGAGTGCGGTCATGGCCGATGAGGAAACCCGTCTTTTTGGGTTGATCATCGCCCAGCGATCGGTTGCCTACGGCCCCATAAATCCGGATGAAGCCGCTGATATTTTTATACGCTCTGCGATCGTTAAGGGGGAACTGAAAAAGCCGTTGGCCTTTATGGCCCACAACCAGCGCCTGATCGCTGATATCAAAAGACTCGAAGACCGCATGCGGCGACGTGATCTGGTGGTCAGCGAGGAAAAGCTTTTTGATTTTTACACCCAACAATTGCCGGGCGTTTACAGCGTCAAAATGCTTTCACAGCGGATCAAAAAAAAGGGTGGTGATCGATTTTTGCGTCTGAAAAAACAGGATTTGATGAACTACGATCCGGCAGCCGGTGAATTGGCGCAATATCCATTGAGCACGACCATAAAGGGTCAGCGTTACAAATATGCCTATCACTTCGAACCCGGCGAAGATGATGATGGGGTGACCATCGAGGTGCCGGTTTCCCTGGCAGCTGCCGTGCCAAGGGAAACCCTTGATTGGCTGGTGCCGGGACTGATCACGGAAAAAATTGAATCCCTCATCAAGGGCCTTCCCAAAGTTTATCGCAAAAAGCTGGTTCCGGTGAGCGAGACCGTAGACATCATCAACCGGGAGATGCCCAGAGGCAAACAATCGTTGTTTTCGGCGCTGGGAGAGTTTATTTTGCAGCGTTTCGGTGTTGATATTCCGGCGGCGGCCTGGCCGATTGAATCCCTGCCGGATCATCTCAAAATGCGCATTTCCATGATTGCACCCGACGGCCGGGAACTGCGCTCAAGCCGGGACACAAACATTCTATCGCGATCCACTAAAGAAGCCGTTCCGGCGGGTGAGTTTGAAACCTATCGCCGCAAATGGCAGAAGACAGGGATCACCCGCTGGGATTTCGGTGATCTGCCCGAGTTTATCAGCAGCCCTCCAAAGGCGCAGTCGAAATGGGTGGCCTATCCGGCCCTGCAAGCCGGTGATGATCCCATAAAATCGGTCAGCTTAACATTATTTTTGCAGCAGGATAAAGCACTTAACGTGCATCGTTACGGAGTTGCCGGCCTCTATAAAATTCATTTTGCCAAAGATTTGAAATTCTTAAAAAAGGGGCTAAAACTGCCCGCAACGCTTAAAACAGCGGCCGATTATTTTGGGGGGCCGAGTCGGATTGAAAAGCGCTTGATGGATCGGGTCGTTTCCGATCTTTTTTGTAAAGATATCAGAACTCAAAAGTCTTTCACCGCACATGCCGCAGCCCTATCGCCGATCCTGATGTCACACAGCCAGAAGTTGCGCGACGCCTGCCTGGTGGTTCTAAAGGCCTATTACAGCGCGCGCCAAGAACTCGATCAAATAAAGCGGGCCCATTTGGGAAATGCGACTGCACAAAAATTGGGCAACGATTTAAAATCGGCCCTTGAGCGGCTGGTTCCCGAGTCTTTTATCAATCTGTATGAAGTCGAGCGTCTGGCACCCATTGAACGTTATATCAAGGCCATGCAAATCCGGATCCGGCGCGCCTTGCTGGATTTCGAAAAAGATCAGTCCAAGGACAGAGAGGTCGGCGCTATTGCCGATCGTCTGGACAAATTATTGCAAGCGCTTTCGGCTAATGCAACGGCCGAAAAAAGAAAGGCACTGGAAGAGTTGTTTTGGATGATTGAAGAATACAAGGTATCCATTTTTGCCCAGGAGCTGAAAACCGCCTTTCCGGTTTCCAAAAAACGGCTGGAGAAAAAGCTGGCTGAAATTAATCGGATGATCTAAATTTGCTCCTGGCCGCTGGCTTCTGGCAGTTGATCATCGGCCTTATAAGCCAGCAGCAATTTACATAACTACTTGATTACTCCTAATGATGGCACAACGCTCAAATAAACCACTGGTGTCGGTGATTATTCCGACTTACAATCGGGACTGGATTGTTGGAGAGGCCATTGATTCCGTATTGGATCAAGACTTCGATGATTATGAACTGATGGTGGTCGATGACGGGTCCGATGATCGCACGCCACAAATTTTGGCGGCATACGGTAACCGAATTACGGTTTTGCACCAACCCAACAGGGGCGTCAGTGCGGCCAGAAATCGCGGCATTGCTGCGGCAGCGGGCCGCCTGATTGCATTTCTGGATTCAGATGATCTCTGGCTGCCCCAAAAGCTTTCCACCCAGGCGAGGTTTTTTGCTGAAAATCCGGATGCCGTCATCAATCAGACCGAGGAGCGCTGGATCCGAAACGGTGTGCGGGTCAATCCCAAAAAACGGCATCTTAAATTTTCAGGGATGATATTCGAACGATCGCTGGCCTTATGTCTGGTGAGTCCCTCAGCGGTCATGATTAAAAAAAGCCTTTTCGACACCGTGGGCGTATTTGATGAGGATTTGCCCGCCTGCGAAGACTATGATCTGTGGCTGCGGATAAGCTGCCGCTATCCGGTTCATTTAATTGACACGGAATTGATTGTCAAACGGGGCGGACATGCCGATCAGCTTTCCAGAGCACCGGGGTTGGACCAATATCGTATCCAGTCTTTAATGAAACTCCTTGAAAGCAACCTTTTGGCACCGCAACAACAGCAGGCCGTCATGGCAACTTTAAAAGAAAAATGTGACATCTATGCCGGCGGTTGTCAAAAGCGGGGAAGGCCAGCTGAAGCCCGGTACTATTATCAGCTGGCAGATCAAGTAAAAAGACAGATGTCAGTCAAATAGCTCGTAGCTCATAGCGGGTGGTCAGAAAAATCACAAATTCAATTATGCGGATTTGATCATTAGGAGCTCTGTGTTGACGTACTAC
>JASFEV010000172.1:0-10037 GCA_050124655.1 Desulfobacterales bacterium | reverse complement strand
TGTTCCAGGATACTTAAATGTTTAGCTGTATATGCATTATCTTTTTTTGAAGAAAAAATGATATGCGCTGACTTGTCAATACTTAAGTTAAAGGGAAGGCGCAGAACTGATCTTATACGGTATGCTTTTTGCGCATAGGCGTATATAGGGAATCGGTTGCATAGCTCATTGAATTTATCTGCAGTAAAGATACCCGGCAATTTATCTAAAGAATTCTTATTTTTCTCTAAAACCCGCAGCTCCTGGGCAGCTTCTCTTGAGATCTGATCATTAATCGACCGGAAGCCGCCTTGCTCTTCTTTTTCAATTGCAAGCCAATCCGTCAAAAGTCCCGATCCGCTCCATATCCGCAAGGTTACCATTTCAAATGGAACATGGTCATTTAAAAGGTTCGCCAAAGTAAAACAAAGCTCCTCTTTTGTGGTTGTGTTCAATAAGGCATTATTAATGGATAATTGGAAAGATTTATCCTTTTCCCGATCCTCGAGTTCTTCTTTTATCAAAATATTCTGGATTGCCCCGGCGAGCTGATTGGCAATGCTCTGAAAAAAAGACTGTTGATTCGCCCGGAATGCAAATTTTTTCTTAAAATGAAGAATCAAAAAACCAATCTCACGACCGCCTGTGTGCAATTTAAGATTGAATGAATATTTAATTCCGGTTTGTTGCAACCGTTGAATACCGGGATTATTTGGAAATTTTTCAACTAAATTTTTGGGCTGCCACTCATAAAGATCTTCTCGCTGTAAAAAATATTCTACGGGCGAGCCCTTGATAGGCAGGATATTATTATCAATTGTCATAGATAACGGACTGGAAAAACGTTCCGTTGAATCAGTATCTAAATAATGCATATAGTCCCTGCCCTGATTCATAAAGACGATCACTGCGGCATCATCAAAACCAACCAGCCTTTGAAGTCCATTCACTGCGACTTTGTGCAGCTCATTTTTATTGCTTATTGCGGCAATGGCAGCACTTATCTCCAAAAGCGATTTTAGCTGTTCCTTTTCCATAAAAATCAATTCCCTTCTAAAAGACTTATTCCAGAATATGGCCATAAAATCGAAAAATTCAACAATAAACTACGAAATATCGGGCTTTATTTTCGTATTAATACGACATTTAATAGGTTATCTATGGATTAAATACCACCAAAACATAAAAAAATAACGACGAAAATAGAAATTTTTATAATAATTACAATAAACTATATTTTTCTGGCCGGCTTTTTCATAGATTGGCATAGTTTATGTTATTTTAATATTAAAATTCTTTATGTCGGGACTATAATGAAAATTAATAATAGAATTATAAATCTAAAAGCTAAACCAAAAAAATTATTAGCCGCTTTAGATTCCGAAAATGGTCAAATGACCTTGGCCGAGGGTCCCGTATTTGCCGACGGTGCCTTTGAATTGAATCTGCCGGATATTGTTGTCGGATACAGCTACTTATCCACATTAAAAAATATTTGTGAGAACATCAATATTGAGCCGGAGTCATTAAAAATCGCGGTAGTTGATGCTTTTTGGTTATTTGATTCAAATAAAACTCTTATCGGGTACATTTTTCAAGGTTCTACGCAGGCAGCTATTAGCGGCAGGTTAGGTGAAAAAATGGTTTCAAGATGGTATGCAAATCAAAGCAGTCAAATATACGGTACTGCAAGGTGTGGTCCCAATGGAATGGCTGTTAACTTCAAATTAAATCTAAAAAAAGGCTGGAATGAAGTTATTCGTCAATTCCAACCTGATGCGACGGTAAGCATTCATACAAGCCAAAACAGCGAATCACTGTTTTGGTTTATGTCTGAAGATAAGAAGGCACAAAAAATACCATCGCCCTATAGATTTATGTTTACATTTGAACGTTTTTAGAATTTAAAAAATGCAGCAGGGAGCAGAAGACAGCGTGAGATTCTGTTCATTCGCTCGCAAATTATCAATTTACGCTAAACGTGCCAACTGCGTGTTAAAACAGATAGAAAGGAGATCTTATCATGAGCAAAAAATTTTTAATTGCCGTAGACGATTCTATTCATTCGAAAAACGCAATAAAATATGCTTGTAATATTTCCGCCTCGCTGAAAGAGACGAATTTTACCCTTTTCCATGTTCAGCCGATGATCTCGCAATATTTGGTTGATGAAGCTAAAAATGACTTAGCAGCTGAGGCTGAATTAAAAAGAATTATCAACAAAAACACTGAGGCCGGTGAGAGTCTGCTCCAAAAATATAAAGATGAAATGATCCGTTTGGGTGTTGCCGAACAGGACATTGACAGTATAACCCTTCCCAGATCGCTGGGTTTGGCTAAAGACATCCTGAAATACAGCTCCAGCGATATCTATGATGCCATTATTATAGGACGCAGGGGCCTGTCGGGTTTACAGGAAGCGATTATGGGCAGTGTATCAGCGAACGTCGTCGAACATTCAAAATCGACTCCCGTATGGCTGATTGGCGGGGAAGTTGTTTCACAAAAAGTAATGTTTGCCGTAGATGGCTCAGAGAATTCATTAAAGGCATTAGATCACCTCGCCTTTATGATGGGTGACAATCCAGATGCACGCATATTATTTTTTCACGTGCAGCCAAAACTTAGCGATTACTGCCCAATTGACTTTGAATTGACCGACACGGACCAGCTGGAAGACATGATTGTGAAGGGTGATAAAAAATGCATCGACCAATTTTTTGCCCATGCACATAAAAAACTAAAAAATGCCGGTTTTGACGAAAACCAAATCGAAGTTAAAGTATCCGATACGCTGTTAAATCCCGGCAAAGCCATAATAGAGGAAGCCAAAAACGGTGATTACGGGACGATTGTCATCGGGCGGCGAGGTATCAACAAATCATTTTTTACCGGTAGTGTATCCCGTTACGTTATTAACCAGATGTCAGACAATGCTTTGTGGATTGTTCCGTAGCTGTTGCACTTGGATTTGCATGTAAAATTTTTAGACGATCCAATAACAAAGAATGTCGTCTAAGATTTTGCTAACAGATGCCGTGTAATTAGGAAATCCTGACTATCAACTAAACGTCAATCGGCAAGGACCAAATACAATTATTTGGAGGCATCCTAAATGAAAAAAATAAAATCATATCGCTTATACTTGGTTGTGATTGCCGGCTCTTTTTTCTTTCTCGCCGCAGAAGCTTCAGCTGCGATGATGAGCCCCGGAGAAATCGATTTGTACCGCCAACTGGGCCTGCGGTTAGAAGAAAAAGTCGACAATCAAAACGCTCTGCAGCTGCATTGTGTCGTAGAGGACCCTCAGTTTCTCAGAAAGCTGGGGATGACCAATGTAGAAAGGGGTGACAAAGTGCGTCTCACCCAAGAGGGGGTAGACGCATGGTTTGTTGAAAACAAGACCAACGGCAGTGCGGTGTCCGTTGAAGCCACGATCAGAGAAATTTACGATCAATACAAGCCGAAACTATAAATGTATTCAACATACAAAAAAATATTGGGAGAAAGTAATTATGGGAAAAGAAACTGTTTTGTTTAAAAGTGAAGAAAAGAAATCTTCAGGTGAAATTGCAGATGCACTAAGAAAGATTGCTGACAAAATAGATGGTGGGACTATGACTCTTAAAAAGGGACCTGATGAGATTAAATTAGAGTTTCCGCCAAATATGGTTTTTGAGCTAAAAATTGAGGAAGAATCTGGTAGGAAGCACAAGAGATCCTTCGAGATAGAAATGGAATGGATTATTGGGGAAGAACAAACCGATGGTGCGAAAATACTGTGATCCCTATGAGACTTACCTGAACATTCGGTAGTGGTCCGAATGTTGAATTCTTTTTGTCTATCCACAAAGACGTCATTAATTTTCAAACACCTGATGAAATTGAACCTGAATAAATGAAGCGCCCGGCTGTCAATGTTGCCAATAGATGGGACCGCCTACATCGTTTGGAAAAATTTAAGAATAAAAAACTTGAGATTTTCCTCTGAAATCATTATCTAAACGAAGGAGACATTGAGGCGATGTGGAGGTGCGGGGATGCGGGCGGGGCAACCATTTCTCTGTTAGTTCGAATTTCAAAGAAACGAACAATGAATTAACGGCCATTCAGGCTACACATTTTTTGGCCGGGCTTTATGAAGACACGGGTAATTTGACATCTCATCCCACCACAGCAAAAGATGCCCTTACCGTAGTTTACCTATTGGCTCAAGCAGCCGATCTGAGCGTTCTCAGCACATTCCTGCGACCGACATATGGTGAGCATCACATAAAAATTTTAGTCCGTATGCTGCAGTCTGCGAAAAAAGAATACATAAGTAGTTGTAAAATCAGCATAAAAAAATTGAATATTAAGCGAAAAAATCAAGCAATCAAAGGGCTCTCAAATGAAACATCTTTTGAATGTTACAATCATCTTATTTTCTATTCTGATCTGTTCCGATAGGCTTCTGGCGGAGCCGCATATTACCCAAAGTGATGTCCCGGCCGAGCGGGGCTTTCGCGCCGTAGCGCTTCTAAGGGGGCTTGAGCACCCTTGGGGCATGGTCTGGCTGCCCAACGGTGATATTCTCGTTACCGAGCGACCGGGACGGCTGCGACGGGTGCAGGATGGCCGGCTTGCTTCTTATTCAATTACGGGTGTACCGGAGGTTTTCGATTCCGGTCAGGGCGGGCTGCTTGATATTAGCCTGCACCCCCGTTTTGAGGAAAACCACCGGGTTTATTTCACTTACGCCCACGGCAATACCATCGGCAACCGAACCCGCGTGGCAGCCGCTGTTTTAAACGGTAACCAGCTTAAAAACTGGCAGGTGATTTTTGAAGTGGCGACCAACAAATTCGGCGGCCAGCATTTCGGCTCACGCCTACTGTGGCTGCCGGATGAAACCCTTTTGGTCTCCATCGGCGATGGGGGCAATCCGCCGGTCAGACTGGACGGCGATTGGATTCGCAAGCAGGCGCAAAACCGTCAGAGCCACCTGGGAAAAATCCTGCGCTTCAAAGATGACGGATCTGTTCCGCCGGACAATCCTTTTGCCGACTCTGCCGATGCCCAACCAGCGATCTGGAGCTACGGCCACCGCAATATTCAGGGACTGGCATACGATCCACTGCGTTCGATGATTTGGGCATCAGAGCACGGCGCCCTGGGAGGCGATGAACTCAATCTTATCCAGGCAGGCCAAAATTATGGTTGGCCAACGGTCACCTTCAGCCGTGAATACTTTGATGGGTCTAAAATATCACCTCACACATCGAAGCCCGGCATGGTCGATCCTGTGGCAGTATGGATGACGGCCATTGCACCTTCCGGGTTGGTGGTTTACTCCGGCACGCAGTTTGAGCGGTGGCGAGGAGACCTATTTGTCGGAGGTTTGAAATCCCAGGACATTCGTCGCATCGACTTGAATGAAGCCGGCCAGGTTGTCGGCCAGTCTGCCCTGCGAATCGGCCAGCGGGTAAGAGATGTTCGCCAGGGGCCGGACGGGCTGCTGTATGTCCTTACTGATGAATCCGATGGCAGTCTCATACGTCTCGAACCGGTTAGCGATAAAGAATCACCCCGCTCCCCTTAAATGTTGCTATGCGTCTGATAGTTCGGCAGGACACCTATTTGTTAATTTGTAACTTAGGCAATGAAACCGGTATTTTTTACCGCGGGAAATGGGTGTTGAAAGGGCGGTTGATCTTTGTGCTCAAAGATTATATCGATCAGAAGTTCATGCGCAAATTCCAGGTTTCAGGAGGGACATCTGAAAAGGACGTATAATCCTTTGTAACCTTCTACTCTGTCACACGGGTGGCCAAAAGAAAGGATTATCAATCCAAATTTGAGACTCCTTTTGCCTCAATTCTTATAGATTTCACTTCCCAGTCCAAAATTATAAAGACTTCATATTGGAACACAACCCAAAACATAAAATTCAGAAAAAATTTGGGTTGCGTAGCTCAATGTAAAACGTGGGAAAGTGGCCGTAATGGCGAAATTTTTCACCTGGAAATATAAAATAAAGGACACAAGAATTTTGGAGTTTCTCTATTGCATATTCTAACCAAAGGCTCTGATCCACTTTGGATCACTGTCATAGGCTTTGTCACCAATAATGCGCCTGTGAGCCATCTTAATGAGGCGATTTTTGATCGTGGCATCAGGCGAGTCCATTTTTCGTTTGTTAGGTCAATCCTCATTTCATGTCATATTTCCGGCAAAAGTATCAAGTATGTTTGAGACAGATTAGTGTTGATTTTTAATCTAAATATGGTAGTTACAGCAATAATTTTTTCGAATTTTATTAAGAGATTATGGCAAGAACACTTACGAACAGTTTCGTTTTATTTGCCGCGTGCTTCTGCCATTCACGGGGGAGTTCTCAATGAAAAACGATGGTATCAAGGAGACTGAATCATCTCCGTCAAATCTTAAAACAAGTATTATTAAACGGATCTTTTTCTGGAGCTTAATTATTATTGTTCCGCTGGCCTTAATGGAGCTGTTATCTTTTACATATATTAAGCTTAAAAGTGAGAGAGGAACATACAGGGAGAGAATTAAGCCGGTTGACAGCCCGTATCATCCATACCTGGGGTATGTTCAGGCACCCGATTTCACTTTTAAGATATACAAAAGAGGGATCTCAAGAAAGATGTCCATTAAGACAAACGAAAATGGATATTCAATTACACCGGCTTTTTCCTACAAAGATCCCGATATGATAATCGTTGTAACAGGCGGAAGCACCATTTTTGGGGTTGGATCCTCTGACAATTCAACAACGGTTCCCTCAATCATAGAACGGATAATTAACCAGCGTTTAAATCTGCGTGCTGAAGTTGTAAATATGGCCCTGAGAGGTGGGAATTCGTTTCAGGAAATGCTCTTGGTGAATCGATACCTGGCAGAAAACCGCGCCTCTCTGGTACTGTCTATAGCTGGTGTAAATGATGTGGACCCTTCGCCTTTTTTAATAACTGTGGAAGATCGTTTTCTCGATAAGCATGTTTGGAATAATGCCGTGTCCCTTGTGCACAGAGCAGAAAGAGGGGATCTTATTTTTATCAACTTGGTGCATAAGCTCCGCTCCTGGTCATATACTTTTGACCTCCTTTATCGGCAAATCAAAGGGGACTCTCGACACAGCCGAATCGGTTGGGTCCGAGGAAGTTCAACGACGATTACGGCACCCCTTGTAAGCAAAATCCGAAGGGATAAGTCTATTGACTTCAAGCAACAGGCCATGATCGCTGCAACCCAATATGCGGCCGCATATCAAATAAGCAAGATAAATGCAGCTGATTTTATCATGATTTTACAACCATCGCTGTTTAACAAAAAAAAATGGTCGGCGGAAGAAGCTCATCGAATCAAAAAAAGAAAATGGGATGACGAGATTATAAAGACCCTTCGACAGAATCAAGACCAGTACTATGAGGCCTTTCGAAAAACTGATAAACCATTTCAATTTATCGATCTTTCCGAAATATTTGCAGAATTCGATGACTCACTTTATATTGACCACTGTCATTATAATGACCTTGCTGCCGAAAAATTTGCAGAGATTATATTTGAATCGATTCTGCCAAGTTTGCAGCAAATAAAACAACGATAACCCAATGATTTTTCATTATTATGGATCAGAAAAGTTGGACTTCGGATTCGGCTTTTTCTATCGGGTTTCTATCAGTTTAAAATAAAAATATACAATTTTTGAAATTGTGAAGGAACAATAATGATTATCCTTGGAATTTCATGCCTATACCATGACAGCGCCGCTTGTATTGTTCGAAATGGAAAGATCATAACTGCTATTCAAGAGGAACGCCTTACCCGAAAAAAACACGATCCGCGGTTTCCGGTTAATGCGATTAATAACTGCCTTGAGGAAGTGGGCATTGCTATTGAAGATGTCAACTATGTCGTCTATTATGACAAACCCATTTTGACTTTTGAACGGCTTTTGATGAGCTACCTTACTGTGGCACCAAAGGGCCTTAGATCATGGTTGCAAGCGATGCCTTTGTGGCTCGGCCAGAAGCTGCATATTCCAAAAGTCATTAAAAAAGAAACCGGTTACGAAGGTGAAATTCTTTTTACTGAACACCATGAAGCCCACGCCGCTTCAGCATTTTACCCCTCGCCGTTCAATGAAGCCGCTATTCTGACAATAGATGGTGTTGGGGAATGGGCCACTGCAAGCTATGGATTTGGTAAAGGTGAGCATATCAATATATTAAAGGAACTTCATTTCCCGGATTCCTTGGGTTTACTCTACTCGGCCTTTACATTTTTCACGGGCTTCAGAGTAAACTCAGGTGAATACAAGATTATGGGATTGGCACCCTACGGCACACCAAAGTATAAAGATCTTATATTACAGGAACTGATCGATCTGAAAGAAGATGGTTCTATCCGGCTGGACCTTTCTTATTTTGACTTCCTGGGTGGTTTGAAAATGACCAATAAACGCTTCGCGCGACTTTTTGGTGGATCGCCCCGCAAACCCGAGACCGAGATCACACAAAGAGAGATGGATATTGCAGCAAGCATTCAGGCCGTAACCGAGGAAGTAGTTCTGAAGATGGCAAATCATGTTTATGAGGAAACGAAACAGAAAAACCTTTGCCTTGCAGGGGGCGTGACACTTAATTGTGTCGCCAACGGACGTTTGCTTAAAGAGGGGCCATTTAAAAATATCTGGATACAGCCAGCTGCCGGAGATGCAGGCGGTGCTTTAGGGGCCGCTCTGTGTGTTTGGCACCGCTATCTGGGAAACGAAAGAGAGAATGATACCGGGCATGATCTTCAGCAGGGTTCCTATTTAGGTCCTCGTTATTCAAATGAAATTGTAAAAGCATTTCTTAGCAACAATGGCTATTTGTATCATGAATTAAACTGTGATAATAGGGCGAGCACAATCGCTAAATTGATTGCTGAAGGCATGATTGTCGGATACATGGCCGGACGGATGGAATTTGGCCCCAGAGCCTTGGGCGCACGAAGCATCCTCGGAGATGCCAGGCGACAGGATACTCAGACGGTGATGAATTTAAAAATAAAGTATCGGGAATCTTTCAGGCCGTTTGCCCCATCCGTATTAGAGGAAAAATTTTCGGATTATTTTGAGCTTGACCGGTCAAGCCCATACATGCTTCTGGTTTCGGAGGTGTGTAAGGAAAGACGTCTGCCGCAGCCGTCCATGGACGGAATGGCGATGATGGACCGACTTAAAGTAAAACGAAGCGACATCCCCGCAATTACGCACCTCAACTATTCAGCACGCTTGCAGACGGTCAATAAAAAAGATAAGCCCGATTATCATGCAATTATATCTGAATTTGAGAAACTAACCGGTTGTGCAGTTATCGTTAATACCAGCTTCAATGTCAGAGGCGAACCCATTATCTGCACCCCAGAAGATGCTTACAAATGCTTTATGAGAACTGAAATGGATGTCCTGGTTATTGAAGACTATATCTTGTTCAAGAAAGAACAACCCAAATGGGAAGAAAAAGCAGACTGGCGCAATGAACTCGAACTCGACTGATAAAAAACAAATCAGAAAATTTGGATTAATTGCTTTCATCTTTTTCGGAATTCTATGTGCATTAGGCATTTGGAAAGACAAACTTTTACCTACTTATCTATTCGGTTTTTTATCTGTGTTAGGGCTTGGATTTATTGTTGCACCAATTCATTTAAAGCCTGCCTTTTATGCATGGCAGCGATTAGCCCGTTTAATCGGCAGAGTGATCACAAACATTGTCCTCATTCTAATCTACTATCTTGTGATCACTCCTTCAGGGTTGATAAAACGCTTATTCGGGGGTAAGCCGCTGCCGACTAAGCCTGATAAGAATATTTCCTCTTACTGGGTGACAAGACCGGAACCTGCCCAGCCCAGTGAGAGATTTTTGAAAAGATATTAAGGGGATAGGCATGCCCAAACAATCACTTATTATCGAATTCTGGGAGTTTGTGAAAATCCGAAAACGATATTGGCTGCTGCCCATAGTGATTGTGATGCTGCTTTTCAGTGCCTTGATTGTTTTTACCGA
>JASFEV010000171.1:0-10042 GCA_050124655.1 Desulfobacterales bacterium | reverse complement strand
TGGCGGCGGTGGCGGCGGCATGGGGGGCGGTGGTTTTCGCACCGGCGGCAGTTTTTGATGCCTTATACGTTATTCCCGCTTTTGTTTCCTTATAATATCGCCTTTCAGAAATCAACATGCCGTCGGACCAAATTAGCGCAGCCAACTCCTGAACGAGCGCAATTTTGATCCGAGCGACATTACAAATTATTTCAGAGATGGTTCCAACAATAATTAAAAGGGAGGTAGACATGTTCAATATGAGCGATTTACTCGGTGCGTTCATGCAATCGGGAATGACGCAATCAACCAACCAGCGGATGAGAAACGCGCTGTCTGCCGGCGGCAAGGCGCCGGACAGCCTGCTGGCCGGATTTTTCGGCGGCTCTTCCGGTGGGCTGGACGACGCCCTGTCGAAGGTCCTCGGCGGGAGTGGCGGTATCGGCAATATTCTCGGCAATGTCTTTGAAGACGCCGGCCGCGCGGTGGGGGGAAGGCGCAACCTGGCCGTTGGCGGAATCGGCGCATTGGCCGGTGCACTGCTCGGCGGCGGCGGGCGCTCATTTGGCGGAGCCCTTGGCGGGGGCGTTATGGCCCTGCTTGGCGCGATGGCGTTCTCGGCTTTGAAAGAAAGCGGCCAGCAGGATGTTGAGGTGCCGCTGGGACTGCAGGAAGCCAAAACTCCCGCAGAAAAAGAAAATCTGGAACGCGAAGCCGCCTTGATTCTTCAGGCCATGATCAATGCCGCCAAGGCCGACGGGCAGATCGACCAGACCGAAGTGGATCGGATCGTCGGCAGGCTTGGTGAGATGGGAATCGACAGAGAAGCGCAGGAATTTTTAATCGCCGAAATGCGCAAACCGATGGACACTGATACCCTGGTCAACGCGGCTGCCGGCCGTCCGGGACTGGGTGCCCAGCTTTATGCCGCATCGCTTCTGGCCATAGAGGTCGACACGTCGTCCGAGAGGGACTATCTGAAGCGTTTCGGGGCACGTCTCGGCCTGAAGCCGGAAACCCTATCAGCGCTGCAAAATACCGTGGGTATGCAAAACGGCTGAACGAATTGCACACCAGGAGCTCTCTTGTGGCTAAATTATTCGCAAATAAGACTGAAAAGCCGGCGCGTCCAGGAGAACGGCTGCACAAGGGACGCTCACCGTTCAGCGCCAAGTCCGTGTGGCTGGCCGCGGGTCTTTTCATCGGCAGCGCCGGCGCCACGCTGTCAGGACCGGCCGAGGGAACAATAGCGTCATGGTTTCAGGGTCTTGCCGCAACCGTTATGACCCTCGCCGGGAGCTATCTTGCCGGTTTTTTCATCGGTTGGGGTGCCCGGCGCACGATAAAACTGACATCGATTATCGCCGGTATCGCTCTGGCGCTGATCGGGCTGTTCGTCTCGTGGGGCTGGGACGGGTCTACAGCTCAATCATGGGTGAATTCAGCTACCGCATGGGTCGGTGAAAGTGTCGAGGGCGCGGGGCGCTATCTTGTTTCACTGTTGCCGTCCGCCGCCGCGGCCGGAGCCGGCGGCGTCCTCGGTTTTCGAAGAAAATAACCGGCTTTTAATGACATTTCTTGATGAAGTTCGGCTCGCACAATCACGTGCGCGAAATTAGAGGAAAATAGCCATGTTCATACCGCTAAGTGACGACAATTCCGACCGGCGAATTCGTCCAGTGGTTAACTATACCCTAATCGCGATCAATTTGCTCGTTTTCTTTTTTCTTCAGGGCATGGGGCAGAACTATCAATTCACATACGCCTTTTCCACCGTGCCCCAGGAAATTATTACCGGACAAGACATTGTCACCGAGGAGCGGATCGTCGCCGATCCCGAATCCGGCATGAACATGCGGGTTCCCGGGCTGCAAAGGACACCGCTGTCGGTGTACCTGACGCTGATCTTTTCCATGTTTATGCATGGCGGCATTATTCACCTGCTGGGCAACATGCTTTACCTGCACATTTTTGGGGATAACATCGAAAACCTTCTGGGTCATCTGCGGTACACGGTCTTCTATTTATGCTGCGGCATTCTGGCGTCGCTGGCGCACGTGTTTAGCAGCGCTGCTCTGGACGCCAATCTCCTCATCCCCAGCCTGGGGGCATCCGGGGCGATATCCGGCGTTCTGGGAGGATATCTGCTATTGTTCCCCAAACGGCGCGTGAAGGTGCTGTTTTTGCGCTCAGTCATTCAGCTGCCGGCTCTGATGGCCATCGGGGTGTGGTTTCTTTTTCAGCTTATCAGCAGCCTCGGCATGTTTTCCGGCGGTTCCGGCGGCGGTGTTGCATACGGGGCCCACATCGGTGGCTTCATTGCCGGACTACTGATGATCAAACTGTTCACCATTAGACGTAAGCTCGCAACGCGACCCGGTTGAATCGGGCCTCTATGAAATGAAACCCGGCGACAAAGTTGCATCGAAGTTGACGCCTAAGAAGACAACCGCTTCCATTGTTCACGAACAAATAGGAAAGTATCATGAACAAGCGCCTGTTATTGACCGTGATTTCCGTAAGCGTAGTCATGACCGTAGCTCATTTGCCGGTCAATTCTGAGACACTGGACCGGATGTTCGGTAAATACGGGGGTTATCTGCCGTGTGCCGATTGTCCCGGTATTGAGTACACACTGACCTTAAACAGGGACGGCACCTACTCGGAATCACTTTTTTACACAGACAGGTCTGCGCAAGCCATCGTGCGCAGCGGCAAATTCACCGTCGACGGCGAAGTGGTGATTCTGGATAAGCGTGATGCGGGGATGAAATTTTTCGCCCGCCATCCACAGGGCCTGTTGATGCTGGACACCAACCGAAATGTCATTACCGGCGATTTGAGCGCGCAATACATACTATCCCGAAAAGCACAATATGGTGGTGCCATGCGAAATACCGACGCGCTCATGCGAATGCAAGAAAAGATGAAGCAAGGAATCGATTTTTACGCCTTGGGCAGCCAACCGTCCTGGTCGCTGGATATCGATTTCGACAAGTTCATGCGGTTCAATTCACTGACCGCAATTCCGGAGTTGAACACGCCGCCGGGCAGAGAAGCAAAAGCCCAGGATGCCGATGTGACCAGCTACCGTGCGCGGACCGAAGACGGAATGCTGATCGTGACCATTTTCAAAGGACCGTGCGAAGACATCACGTCCGGCGAAACATTTCCCTTGAGAGTACGCGTGGATGCTAAGTACACCGCGGATACCGACTACCTGCAGTTTGAAGGCTGCGGCAGATACGTGGTGGACTACCGGCTCAACGACATCTGGGTGCTGACAACGATCAACCACCAGCCGCTGAACAGGGACGATTTTGCGAAAGGATTGCCGGTCGTCGAGTTCCATTTGACCGACAAGCGCGTCTCCGGCAGCACGGGTTGTAACCGCATAACCGGCAGATTTGAGGCCAGGGGAAAAACAATCACATTCGGCCAGATGGCCACAACCCGGATGGCGTGCCCCAACATGGCGTTTGAGCAAGACTTTCTAAAAGCCATTTCGCGAAAGACCTTAAATTACGCTTTGGATAAGGGAAAATTAATGCTGACGGACGATGAAAACACAATGATGGAATTCAAAAAGACAGATTAGTGAACTTATAAACTGAAAGGAGGCATCATGAAAAAGTATCTGACATTTATCACGGTTTACGTGGCCTTGATCATGGTAATCGCCATGCTGGCGGCCGGATCTCCGGCCCGGGCTGCGGATAAACCCAACATACTGGTGATCTGGGGCGACGACATCGGCCAGAGCAACATCAGCGCGTATACCCGCGGTCTGGTCGGCTACAAAACGCCCAACATCGACCGCATCGCCAAAGAGGGCATCCTTTTCACCGACTATTACGGCGAGCAGTCCTGCACCGCAGGCCGCGCCTCATTTATGCTGGGCCAGAGCGTGTTCCGCACCGGGCTTTCGAAGGTCGGGCTGCCCGGCGCCAAAGAAGGCATCAACGTGCTGGACCCCACCATCGCTGTGCTATTAAAAGATCAGGGTTACGCTACTGGTCAGTTCGGCAAAAACCACTTCGGTGACCGCGACGAGCACCTGCCCACCAATCACGGCTTCGACGAGTTTTTCGGCAACCTCTACCATCTCAACGCTGAAGAGGAGCCCGAGAACGAGGACTACCCGGGCGACATGGTGCTGGCGGACGGCAAAACCTTCCGCGAAAAGTTCGGCCCCCGGGGCGTGATCCATTCCTGGGCCCAGGCAGACGGCACCCAGAAAATCGAGGACACCGGTCCGCTGACCAAAAAACGCATGGAAACCGTTGATGACGAGACCTCAGACCGCGCGATTGCCTTCATCAGAGAGCAGCATGCGGCCGGCAAGCCCTGGTTTGTGTGGTGGAACGGCACCCGCATGCACTTTCGCACCCACGTCAAAAAAGAGCTGCGCGGCATCTCCGGGCAGGATGAGTACGCCGACGGCATGGTCGAACACGACATGCACATCGGCAAGTTCCTCGAGCTGCTAGACGAGCTGGGCATTGCCGATAACACCATTGTGCATTACTCGACCGACAACGGCCCACATTACAATACCTGGCCCGATGCGGCGGCCACGCCCTTTCGCGGTGAGAAGAACACCAACTGGGAAGGCGGTTGGCGCGTGCCCTGCGCGGTGCGCTGGCCCGGTGTGATCAAGGCGGGCTCGGTCAGCAACGGTGTTGTGCACCACATGGACTGGATGCCCACCTTTCTGGCCGCCGCCGGCAAAAAGGACCTCAAAGAGGATCTCCTCAACGGTTACAGTTCCAAGGCTCTCGGACGCAAATACAAGATCCACCTCGACGGTTACGACCTCACCGAGCACCTCAAGGACCCGGACAACGTTGCCAGCCCGCGCAAGGAAGTCTTTTATTTTTCCGATGACGGTGATCTGACCGCTTTGCGCTACGAAGACTGGAAGCTGATCTTCATGGAGCAGAAGTCGCCGGGTACCTTCCGTGTCTGGATGGAGCCCTTCGTGCCGTTGCGGGTGCCGTTGATCGAGAATCTGCGCCGCGACCCCTATGAGCGGGCCAACATAACCTCAAATACTTATTTGGACTGGATGATGGATCGCGCCTACCTGCTGGTGCCGGCCCAGGCCTATGTGGCGAATTTCCTGGCCACCTTTAAGGAATACCCGCCGCGTATGAAGGCCGCCAGCTTCAGCCTGGATCAGGTAATGGAAAAGATGACCAGTCCGGCGGGGACCCAATAATCGTCGTAAAGAAATCGCGCGGGGTCGGTCTTCATGGGGCGGGCCCCGCGCCCGAATTTTTGATCATAGCTGAAACTGGAGAAGGGAGCAGATATGCGACGTTATCTATTGATGGCCATCACGCTGGCCGCCGTTCTGGTGCTGGCATCGCTTGCAGCGGCGGCCGATCCGTTGCCCTCCTGGAACGAGGGGCAAACCAAGCGCGCCATCGTCGACTTTGTGCAGCGTGTCACAGCGGAAGGCGGCGCTGATTTTGTGCCGTCGGCCGAGCGCATCGCCGTCTTCGACAACGACGGCACGCTGTGGGTTGAAAAACCCATGTATGTTCAGCTGGCTTTCGCCCTCGATCGGGTCAAAGCGCTGGCACCGCAGCACCCCGAATGGAAGGACAATCAGCCTTTTAAGGCGGCCCTTGAAGGCGACTTGAAAACCGTTGCTGCCGGGGGCGAGCACGCGCTGCTGGAACTGATCATGGCAACCCACGCCGGTATGACCACCGACGAGTTCGCCCGTGTGGTGACGGACTGGCTGGCCAGCGCCAAACATCCGCGCTTCAACCGGCCTTACACCGACCTCGTCTACCAACCGATGCTCGAACTACTGACCTACCTGAGGGCCAATGGGTTCAAGACCTATATCATTTCCGGCGGCGGCATCGAGTTCATGCGCCCCTGGACCGAAAAGGTCTACGGCATTCCGCCCGAGCAGGTCGTCGGCAGCAGCATTAAGACCCGCTTCGAGTTGAAAGAAGGAAAACCTGTGTTGATGCGGCTGCCGGAAATCAATTTTATCGACGACAAGGCCGGTAAACCCGTCGGCATTCACATGCACATCGGCCGGCGGCCCATCGCCGCCTTTGGCAACTCCGACGGCGACTTACAGATGCTCCAATGGACCACCGCCGGGTCCGGGGCGCGCTTCGGGCTCATCGTCCATCATACCGATTCTGAAAGGGAATGGGCGTATGACCGACAATCGCATGTCGGCCGTCTCGACAAAGCCCTCGAAGCGGCCAGGAAGAACGGCTGGACCATCGCGGATATGATGAAAGACTGGAAGATCATTTTTCCTTTCCAGCTAAAATAGCAGGCATTCGACGCTCGAATGTGTCATGGTTTGCAATTATGCATTGGCGACATGGCTTCACCAACCCGTAATCGGCCATGAATAAACTCGATACCGTTGCTGTGACCCTTTTGAATGACTCCGAGCTCCCGATCACTTTGAATAATCGCCTCTTCAGGACAGACTTCCCAGCACCCGCCGCAGCTATGACAAAGTTCTTCAAATACCAGCACATTTTCATTCACGACTGCAATGGCCTTAAACTGGCAGATGTCTGCACATTTTCCACAATAGGTGCACTTGTCTTCATCGACTTCTGGCACCGGCATCGAAACCGTTTCCGAGCTCGCAAATGACGGATTGATAAAAAGATGTGCGTTGGGTTCTTCCACATCACAGTCCAGCAGCTGAACATTGGAGCCTATCGATCGGGCCAAATTGGTCGCCACCGTTGTTTTCCCGGTCCCGCCTTTTCCACTGGCAATGCTAATGATCATCTCATATTTTCTCCAAATTATTAATACGCGTTAGTATACCCTTCAACTGTTGGTTTAAAATTTCGGCCTGCTCTTTTAGATTTTCCAATTCCTGATTTCCGGACTTATTATTTTCTACTTTATCTCGGATGCTTCGATTTCCTGACGTTTTGAAACCACTACCCATGCCCCTACGGCCGCCCATTCCGCGTCGGACCCCAATGCCACGTCCTGTCCCGGTTCCTGCTCCCATGCCAAAATGGCTGTCAACTGTAGGTTTATTGGTGGGTTTGAGATTGCCGGTGACATATTTTTCCACAACGTCTCTTATGGTTCCCTGTTCTCCTGTAAACAGCTCAATTCCTGCTGCCAAAAGCGTATCAACCGCATTTGGGCCACAATTACCAGTTATGACGACCTGAACCCCTTTAGAGGCTAGAAATTGGGAGGCTTGAATGCCGGCACCACCTCCCATTGCAGCACTTTCGTTTGGGTAAACTTCAAAATGCATATCGTCAGAATCAACCACTAAATAGTATGCACAACGACCAAATCGTGGATCGAGCTGGGAGTCCATATTTTTCCCGGTGGAACTAACAGCAATTTTCATTGTTTACTCTCCTTTTGCAACTTAAGGGTGTTCAATAAAAACAGAATTTCCACCCGTGCAGATTTTGGTTTAATTCAATCTGCATGAAATATGCCATCGGATTTGGATCAAATAAGTAATGTAGAATCAGGCACTTGGTATTGTTGAAGAATAAAAACAATTTTGCCTCACTAATCAATCTTGAAAAATTGCGAAATATTCTTTGAAGATTTTCGAAATCCAACAATCATCTGATTAATCAAAACACCTCAATCCCATAGCCGGCATATAAAATGATATATTTTGCTGACGGATTATATAGGAAAAATGAGAACAATTTTTAAAGGTTAGACATATTGCAGGAGGTAAAAGTACAAAGGAGCCGATATTATACATTGGTCAAAAATCAGTTCAGAAACCTATAATTTCTTTGGTATAGCTGTTGCAGATCCTCCAATTAGGATAACAGTTTCATTTCGAAATAGCTAAAAAGGGAACGTAGGAAATGAAAATACCGATCCCTAAAGAAGCCATAGATAAAATTGTAGCAGAATTAAATAAGATTATCCGGAAATATAGGAGGTAGCGATATGTATGCCTTAATTTATGACGAATTCGAACCAGCAAAGCGTGAAAAAGAAGTAATTTCTGTCCACAAGAGCAGAAAAACAGCCGAAAAAGCCTTGCAGAAACGGCAGCGTAAGCTGGGCAAAAGGGTTTGGGAATGCCACACCCGGATCGTGTGGGTTTACGACCCGGTTCACAAAGGAGATATCATTACACCCGACACATTCGATGCATGGGCACCAGGTGAGACCATTCCAGAAGGAGATCGAATTCCTGATGGGGACTAAAAGGGATTATCAAGGTGGAGCAATAATCAACTTTTACTAAGCGCCATAAACGGCCACATCTTTTAGATCATCCCGCAGATATTCGCGCTCATTTTCACCGAGGATGCCTAAAGCTAAACAGATTAGGGTCCACAGATGGATAACACCGTAGCCGCCGCTGTAATGTTCGCTAAGCTCATGAATCTGGGCATGGCAATTGTGACAACCTGCGATACAATAATCCGCTTGGGTGTCCTGAATTTGATCGTCCTTTAAGCGCCCAAATTCCAGCCGCTGCTTTTTGAAGCCGGACTGCAGGAATCCGCCGCCGCCACCGCAGCAGTAATTATTGGAACGGTTGGGGGTCATATCGATGAAATTTTCTTCTCCTACAAGGGTTTTGACCACAAAGCGTAGATCTTCGGCAATGGGATCGCCGTAGCTTTTGCGTACGATCTGGCAGGGATCCTGAACCGTAAACTGGATTTTTAGATCCTTGTTCCAATCCGAATTGACGTTCAGTTTGCCTTCGCGAATCCAGCGCGCATAATATTCATAGATGTTTTTAACCTCGAATTTGTGATCGATGTTGAATTTTTTCAGTCCTGCCAGGACTGAGAAGGTCACGTGACCTCACTCGGTATTTAAAAAAATCTTACAACCAAGGTCATCAGCCTGTTTGGCGGTTGTGCGCACAATGTGTTCCCAAGCGTTATTGTCAGCCAGAAACATGCAATAGTTTTCGCCGCCCCAACCCTTGGAACCGTAGGTCCAGTCTGCTCCCGCCAGGTGCAAAATTTTCCACAAGGGCACCATCTCATCGGGTTCTGTCACCGGCTCTCTGGAATTTTGATTTAAAAAGAAATAGGCGCCTTTTTTGTCAATCGGCGCCTGCATGTCTTTAAAATCCGGCTGGGCTTCCTGGTATTCTTCTAAAACATCTTCGACCACAAAGGTGAAATCTTCCGGAGATGCCCCCATGGCACTGCAGCTGTCGTTTCTCAGGGCCATATCGCAGGATCCCAAAATGCCTTTGGGCCTTTCATCTCGCGGCCTGCTGCCGCGCACATTGTAAATCAGCTGCGGAATATCGATTTTCATCGGACAAACATAGATGCAGCGCTGGCACATGGTGCACATCCAGGGCCAGTCCGATTTAAGGATTTCATCGTCCAGTCCCAGAGCGGCCATTCGTAAAAATCGACGCGGATCCATACCCGCCAGACCTGTCGCCGGGCACCCGGACGAGCAGGCCCCGCAGGTCAGGCATAGATTCAGATTGCCGCCTTCTGGCAAAAGCTGCATGACCTGGTCCATGAAACGGCTTTTCTTTTTACCTCCCAGTTTGACAACCTCATCAGACATTTCTGGCCTCCTTGGTTTGCTTTTTATCGGTTCAACGAAAGTGCACCATAAGCTCACATGTAGAAAATAAAGCGGTACTATAACCGCCTTCAAAAAATTCTGGGTGTCTTACAAATTGCTGATATGGAGGTGAAGGTGGTACGATTTTTTCATTGATTATTTTAAAGCATGGAGTGTGCCAGTGTGGGATTCTTATGAAAAGCTGTTTAAAATTAGAGACTTGCTTACTTTTTTGCCTTTATTAGGATTTTTAATTTCGAAAAGTTTCGAAATTTTTTTCGCAAAATTTCGAAATTATTTGTTATGGTAGACTGAAATTATCGGTTAATAGCTGAATTCGTCGGCCTCGCACAACTGTATCCGTATTTAAAAATACAAGCGTCGTTCACATGACCATCCGCAAAAAAATGATCCTGATTCTTCTGGCATGTACGATTGTACCGATGTGTTTTGTCGGTCTGCTCGGATATTTTCATGCCCGCAAGACATTAGAGACGTTAAGAATGGAAGAACT
>JASFEV010000170.1:0-10043 GCA_050124655.1 Desulfobacterales bacterium | reverse complement strand
TTCATTTAGCTGAAAGGGTAGAATATGAAAAAGGTTGAAATCGAAGGAAAGAATTTCTTTGTTTACGAAGATGGCAGTGTAAGAATTCCGTACGAGGAAATGCAGCTATGTCTTGATATTAGGGATATTGCAATGTTGTACCAGGAGTCAAAAAAGGCTCTGATTGAAAGAGAGCTGGATCGTGAAGATATAACTTTTCCTGTTAATTAAAACGAAAAACGCCCCCTAAACCTATCCGTCATAGCGGAGGTGAAAAAATGAAATTAAACGTGCCAAAAACTGAGCGTCGACGGTTCAGGCGACGAAAGTGCCACCTAAGACCCATCGCCGTATTGGGCCCCGACCCGGTCAGAGTCGGTCATATTACCACCATTAGCGATGACGCTGTCGAAATTAAGTTTCCCGAATCTAATGGCAAAAAATCAAATTCGTTTAACGAGCTTTCGATTCTTATTCCAGAATACAATAATCCATTTTTTTCGGGAAAAATCCAGGTCAAAACAGTTTCCTGCAGCACGGTGGGGAATAATGGCAGGCGTTTGCAATCCAAAGTACGAAAATGCGTTGTCACCCTTAATAATCTGACTTCCAGCCAAAGGAGACAGCTTAAAGGTGCATGTCTTTGATCGTGGCAACAGAGCGTCATCCCAGAAATTAATAGCAAGCCCAGTAAGCGCTAAATGACGATGAACTGTTCAGCGTCTCCTGGCGAATAATGGCAAGAACATCTGCCAATGCACCGGCGAAGATGAATCACTTTGTTGATTGCGGTAACCGTATTAAGCGGTAAGAGATGGACAAGTTAGATAAATAGTAGGACGTCATATGTAGAAATTCATTTAATTCTAATCTGAGCTAATTTGGGCAGCGATTGCACACCTGAAACCCGAGAAGATTCCCCCCTGAAGAATCTAACTGATCACATCCTCTCTTAATCGTGCTGTGTTCTCTATTGCGCACAACAGTCAAAATAAAAAATTCCTTTATGCGGAAAACTCAAGTGAGGCACATATAACCACAAAGGGCACGAAGGACACGAAAAGATAAAGCTTTCACTTCGTGATTTTCGTGTTCTTCGTGGTGAAAGCAAACACTGCTTTTTGTTTGAACTTTAAATTTTACCACGAAGTTCACGAAGGGCGCGAAGCAAGAGAAATAAAAACTCGTCTTCGTGCTTCTTTGTGATCTTCGTGGTGAGAACTATATCGGGCATATTAAACAGGAGTTTCCCAATCTTGCCGATTTTCCAAAGTTTGAATTTGGCTATTTGCCTACGGATCCCGGACTGGAGATTTGCAAAATCGCTCGACAGACGCGCGCAGACCTAATTCTTGTAGGATGCCACGACGATCCGGATAAGCAAAATATTACGCGGCTTGATTATGTGGGCATGACCATTCTTGAAAAAGCACCTTGTCCGATTATGCTGGTACCCCCCTAAATCGGTATTGAGTTCGCAGCCGGACCCATTTCTAAAAGAGCATAAAAAATCTACATCAGTCAGACAAGGTACAGATGGCCGCTATCCACACTTTGAGAGATTTATGTAAATCGTCCGGCAGCCTCAAATTGTGCTATAAGCGGGGATCACAACAACGAATGATTAGCTTAAAATACTAATGTTAACATTTAGTTTGGCCTGTAGGCGTATTAGGCTAACGCGCTGACCTGACGCTTAATCCTCTCTGCGCCTTGCATGGCCTGCCATAGGTCATATTGTGCCTGTTGTGTGACCCAACTTTCAGCGCTGCCGCCAAACGCGATCGAGAGACGTATTGCCATTTCCGGCGATATGCCCCGCCGTCCGTTTAGCAACTCAGATAGCGATGTGCGAGAAACGCCCAGACCCTTAGCCGCCTTCGTGACAGAGAGGCCCAAAGGTTCTATACAAAATTCCCGAATGACTTCTCCAGGATGGGGTGGATTATGCATGACCATTATATCTACTCCTCAATGATAATCTAAATAATCGACATCAAGAACATATCCATCTTCAAACCGGAATATAACCCGCCAATTGCCGGATACGGAAACCGACCAATAGTTTTTCAATGCCCCTTTAAGCGGGTGCAGGCTAAGACCGGGTAGGTTCATGTCCTCAGGTGCTTTACTGGCGTCTAGTCGTGCTAATATCAAGCGCAGCCGGGCGACATGTTCCGGCTTAACTCCACGCTTGCTTCCCGATTCATAAAGCTTTTTAAGCCCTTTATGCTTAAAGCTTTTGATCATGCCCAACTGTAAACCGTTACGCGACACATGTCAACTATTTTTGGCAGATTAGGTAAGTATCGTGTTCCTGGATGGCGGCTGTTTGACGATGGGTGATTGACATATTGTTGTTTTAGCTGACGGAAGGTGTAGTTTTTTTGCCTGAATCATCATGCCGTAGCTCAGCCTCGTAAAAATTGCATGTATATTTCCGTTTCCCTCCTAAACACAGACGCCCCCATGACGGTGGTCGCCCGTGTTCTTGAATGCCACTCAAAAGACGCCAGCCGGGCAAAAAAAGTCCGGAATTTCCTCACAAATTGCCGCTAGTGAAATGGTTTTTTAACAAAATTCTCAACGATATTTAATAATTGTCGCTTATAATTGCTATGAGTGAAACGCTAAATAGGAGAGGTACACGCATGGAAGCAAGCTGTCTGGCAGAAGATGTTGGGCAAAAACATCGTTTGAAATATCGATACACGACTTCCGGATCATGGTACAAAGGGAGTCTGCATCTGCATACCAATCGCTCAGACGGCCATTTATCGGTTACAAAACTGATAAAAATGTACGCTGCCGAACAATTCGACTTTATTGCCATAACCGATCACTGGCGTCTGCCGAAATTCAATGGTCGCCGCACAAACCCGCCCTTATTGCTAATCGACGGCATCGAATTGGATGGTTTTGATACGGCCGGTGTCTATTATCATGTGCTGGCCCTGGGTGCATCCCTTAAACTTCCCACTTCCTCCCGTGATTTTTTAAAAGCGCTGCAGGCCGCCCGATCGCAAGGAGCGCTGTTGATATGGGCCCATCCGCATTGGACGGGCAATTCACCCAGTGACGGCCTGCGCCACGGTTTTGATGGGATGGAGATCTACAACCATTCCTCCCAGTGTGAAAACGGCAGCGGGTATGCTTTGTCGCATTGGGACACCGTCTTGAAACGGCATCCGGACTTTCTGGGCTTTGCCACCGACGACAGCCATTTTGTGCCTGAACAACAGTACTGGAAAGGCGGCTGGATAATGGTCAACGCCGCCGCCTGCACCCAGCAGGAGATTTTGCACAACATTCGCAAAGGAAACTTCTATGCGAGCCAGGGGCCTGAGTTTAAAACCATAGAATACGCATCAAACACCGTTAAAGTGGAAACATCCCCGGTCGCCTACATTCGCCTGATCGGATCGCGCATGGCCGGCAGCTGGATCAACGCTACGGACAAAGAACCCCTCCTCCAGGCCGAATTTCAACTGCCGCTGGATTGGCCATATGCCCGCATCGAAGTCGAAGACATTGACGGGAAACGGGCCTGGACCAATCCCTTGTGGTGCTCACAGTGTTAGTCCGGATTTATCTGACAGGGCCAATTTTGGTCTTTTTTTCAAATTTTTTGCCTACGGATATCTAAATAAGGAGGCCGTAAAAAGTGACTCGAAAAGAGACCCTCGGTCAGCTCATACCTTCCAATCGCAACGGTGGCCATCCTCGCATCTATAATCGTCTGGTTGTTTTGACCAATGCCGTTGTCGAGCGGCTGCTGGCTTTGAACAAAATTAACAATATCCACCTTAATTTACCCGAGAGCCATAATGCGGCTGCGTTTTTGACCAATGTATTAGACCGCTTTCAAATCAGCCATTCGATACACCCGGAAGACATGCGCGCCATACCGCCCAAAGGCCCCACCGTGGTCATCGCCAACCATCCATTTGGCGGATTAGACGGGGTTCTGCTGGCATCCATTCTGTGTTCGGTTCGCCCAGATGTAAAAATCTTAGCGAACTATTTTTTGGGCAAAATTCCGGAAATGCGGCCCCTGCTGTTTATGGTGGATCCATTTGGTCAAAAATCCGCCATCAATAAAAACAGAACGGCCCTGAAAAAGGCCGTTCGCTGGGTGAGAGGCGGCGGTCTGCTGATGGTGTTTCCGGCCGGTGAGGTCTCCCATTTTCGCTGGAAGACCAAAAAAATTGAGGATCCGGAATGGGATGAGAGGATTGCGCGCCTTATCCGCTGGACGCGTGCCAAGGTTGTTCCGGTTTATTTCAAAGGACGCAACAGCCTGTCATTTCATGCCGCCGGTGTGATTCATCCGCTTTTGCGAACCCTGATGCTGCCACGCGAAATGTTAAAAAAGCAATCCGTCCACATTCATCTAAAAATCGGCAGTCCCATACCTTACCGCAGATTCTCGGGAATAACCCGCGATACCGATCTAACCGCATATCTGCGCTTTCGCACTTATCTGCTGGGCAATGCCTTTGACCGGATGCCGGGATTTTTGAATACACCTGTGATAAAGCGCACCGCTCGCAAGTCGCTGGAACCCATTGTTGCCCCGAAAGCACCAGCTGATCTCGTTAAAGAAATAGATGGCCTTGCGCAAGACCAGCATTTATCCGCGCATGGCGATCTTCACGTCTATGTGGCCTTTGCCAGACAGATTCCCAAGGTACTCCATGAGATCGGTCGTCTGCGTGAGGAAACCTTCCGGCAGGTTGGCGAAGGAACCGGCAAATCAATAGATCTGGATCGATTTGATCAGCATTACCGGCACTTGTTTGTATGGAATTCTGAAACCCATGCGGTTGTCGGTGCCTATCGGCTGGCAGCCTCCGATGATGTGCTCAAAAGATTTGGTAAAGAGGGATTTTACACCTATACCCTCTTTAAATACCAAACCCGTTTATTGTCGCAAATGGGCCTGGCCCTTGAAATGAGCCGCTCGTTCGTGCGTCCTGAATACCAGAAAAGTTATACCCCCCTTCTTTTGCTTTGGAAGGGCATCGGTCAATTCGTTGTCCGCTATCCGCGCTACAAAACCCTATTTGGTGCGGTCAGCATCACCGATGAATATACCTCATATTCCCGGCGGCTGATGGCCACATTTTTGAAAAGCAACAGCTTCCTGCAGGATCTCTCTCAGATGGTTCGACCGCGTAAACCATATCGTCAAAAAGCCATTCCGGAATTGGAAACCCCTAAGTCCGCCAGCTGGCCCGAGGACATTGACGAGCTGTCATCCTGGATTTCTGATATCGAAACAGACGGCAAAGGCGTGCCTATCTTGCTCAAACAGTACCTCAAATTGGGCGGTAAATTGCTGAGCTTCAACATCGATCCGGCATTCGGCAATGTCTTAGACGGCCTGATTATGGTGGACTTGACCGCTACCGATCCGAAGCTTTTGAAAAGATATATGGAAGCGGACGGATTTGCGGCATTTATGTCCTACCACCAGCAACACATCTCCGATCTGTCACCCGCCACCAGCATTCCCGCAAATGTATAGGCCAATTCGTCTTAAATTTTGGTTATAATTGATCGGCAGAATTCATCCAGCTTAGGGATAATTATTTAATAATTACAGCGCTTCCGACCATCACTAGACCGAATCCTGCAATTAAGACGCCTGATATATAATTGATTTTTTTCATAAAGGATTCTGTAAACTGGGTTTTCAGCCGACTGGCCATACCGCTTAAAAAAACCCACCAGATGGCCGATCCCCAAAAAACGCCCCCTATGAGCAGCAGGGTGGCAATTGGGTTGGTTTTTGTATAGACAATTCCCAGGCTGGCAAAAATGGCAACAAAAGAAAAGATAAGGGCGGGATTCATGAGGGTTAAAATAAGTGCCGAAAAATAGGCCCCAAAACAGTTTTTGTTATTCGCGGATGCGGACATCTTTTGATATCCGGCTTGATTGTATATCCGGATACCCAATCCGCAAACGACAATTCCACCTATTATCTTGAGCCAAAGCGCCTGGGATACCAAAAAGCTCGATATGGCGGTGACACCGAAAGTGGCCAGAGCCCCGTAAATGGCATCAGCGGTGGATATCCCCAAACCGGAAAAGAGACCGGACAGATAACCTTTGGAAAGGGTGCGTTGCAGGCTGATGATTCCGATGGGTCCCAGCGGCGCGGCCACAACCAGACCGATCATAAAGCCTTTTATAAAGATGGACATCTCCAATTTGCTTTACGACACCAGATGATTGAACGCATTGTCGGCTTGTTGTATTTTAAGCTTCGCCAAAGTTTTCATGCAAAATTAAGAGATGATTGTCCTATAGCTACGCTAGAATAATTTTCTAAATTGGTTAAAATTATGTTTGGACAACACAGCCCCTTAAAGCGGTGGTATCTGATAACAGAGTATGTCATTTTGTTTTTTGGGCTGCCGACTGCCTGTATGTTTAACTTTTTCCCCATTTATCCGATTTTCGCCCTGTGGATATTTTCGATTGTTTGCGTGCTGGGACTGATTTTCGATCCACAGTTTAAAACATCACACCTCTGGCGGGTCCGACATTGGAGGGATCTGACAACGGTTGTCATTCGATTCATTCTGGCGGCTGCCTTGCTGGGCGGTTATGTGGTTGCTTTTGAACCGGATCTGCTGTTTAATTTTCCGCGATACCGTCCCCATACGTGGGCGATGGTGATGTTCCTGTATCCGTTGTTGTCCGCATTGCCCCAGGGCATCACCCATCGCGCTTTTTTGTTTCAACGCTATCGGCGCATTTTCAAGGGCGGATCGATGATCTTTGCCAGTGCGGCGGCATTTTCATTCATGCACATTGTTTTTAAAAATCCCTTGGCATTGCTGCTGACCTTTGCGGGCGGCGTTCTTTTTGCAAAAACCTATTCTGATACACGCTCGCTGATGATTTCCATGATTGAACATGCGCTTTACGGTAACTATATTTTTACCATCGGCTTGGGCAAGTACCTGTATCTGGGCGCTGCGGGGTATGGATTATCGGGGCTGCCGTAGCGAGAGTCGCCCTAAATTTTGGTATTTTTTCAAAGCTCGCTTTAAAAGAGAGAAGAAAAATGGATCTTTACACTGTTTTACCGAATAAAACCATTATCAAAGGCGGCGAGATCTCGAATCAATTCCTGAGCATCGGAATAAAAACTTTTATGGATGCCTGCGATTATGTTCATCAGTTACCTTACGGGTACAACTCCGACAGAGATGATGTGATGATTTTGTTTAAAGAAAAGATGGGCAGCTGCGCCACCAAGCATGCCGTTATAGCGACCCTGGCAGCGGAATTGGATTTGCCGATACATAAACGTATCGGCATCTATCCCATGACCGAAACGATTGTGACCGGAACCCATAAAATACTTGAAACATACGATTTGCCCTACATTCCGATGGTTCATTGTTTTTTAGAATATGGTGAGCACCCGGTTGATTTAACCGAAGGCAATCAAAACGGCAAAAACCAACCAATTGATACGCTATTTCATACTGAAAAGGTCCAGCCCAATATTTCCGCCAAAGACGAATACATTTTGTATCGGCAGGCCCTTAAAGAGCGGATACTGCAACGCGATGAACTGAAGGGCGTTGACATCAAACGCATCCTGCATGCCCGCGAAGAAGGACTCGCGCTTTTAAAGGCCCTGGTTCAGCCGCTGTAATCGCGGGCTCTCTTGGATATCAGAAAGTGAGTTTTTTGGAAATCTCTTCAAATTTTTCAACTCTGGCGATGCTGCCCTGGCTGAAATTGATTTTGATGGAACCGGTAAAATTTTCTTCATTCAAACTTCTCAAATAATCCATCAGGCAGAATAATTTTTGGGATTTATCCATTCGAATGGGCCGGTTCAAATTTTCAATTCGCCGTGTTTTCATAAGCTGTTGTAGAAGAAGGTTTTGTTCCTGCTGATAAGGAAGGATTCTAGAAGCTATCTCAAAACACCATGTTGCCACTTTAGTATTGCGATCAACAAAATTCGAAGGCTTCTGGTATTTGTTGAATGCAGCCATTATTGGCAGTGAATATTTGAGTCAAACTAGGTATGCGTTAAAAATAGATGAACTAAAAATTCTCATTTATTGCTTTCAGGGCATCATAAATTAATGAACACTATTTAATGCTAAAATCCATTTGATTTATCAATTAGGCATAGCGGTTTTAAACGGTTTTGCAATACTTAGAACCTTTTGCCAAGGCATTAGCGCGTTATCCATGTAAAGGGAAGCGCCATGAATTTAAAAAAATTCGGCAGGGCACAAAGCGCCCTGCCGAAGATTGATACAATGGAAAAATAGTATTGTCTCGGCTTTAATTGCTAAGGAGTAAAGAGATCTATAACAATTTGTCCGATATTGGTATTGTTCATATAGGAACCTTGCACGGGATCATCACCTTCTTTGGCGGCCTTCTTGAAGAATCTGTGAGCCGAACCCTTTGCATAGAAGGGGATCAGCTGATTGGTGTGGCTTCCGCTATGCCATTCCATACCCGGCAAATTGCCGGCGCCGTTGTTGACCAATGGGTTCCATACGGGACCTGATTCACTTGGACCTGAGTCAGGGCCTGTGAGGTAACCTGTTTCGTGGTCCCCGGTCACGATGACCAGGGTTTCACTCCAGTTGCTGTTCGCCTTGACCCAGGCCACCGCCGCGTCAACTGCCTTGTTGAAGTCAATCTGCTCTTCGATCACCCGTGCAGAGTAATTGGCGTGACCGGCCCAATCAACGGCGCCGCCCTCCACCATCAGGAACAGGCCGTCAGGATCGTTGTCGAGCACGTTGAGCGCCGCGATGGTCATCTCTTCCAGGGTCGGTACGCCTTCGTTGAACGGTGTAAAGTACGGCACGGGGTCCGGCTCACACTCCGGTCCATATGGGCCCTCGACGCAGTTGTCCGTCGGGCGGTTGTACTGCAAGGTCTGGTAGGCATTGGGAACGCCGAGGACGCGGTCAGGAGTCTCGCCGCTCATCAGCGCCTGAAAGTCCTCGAGCGTCCGGACGACCGTCCATTCGTCGTCCTCGCTGTCGCCGTTGGCATCAGCGCCCATCACGGTGCCGTCTTTCACGTCATCCCATGTGTCCCAGCCACCGATATACTTGGGGTCGCCTGTGCAGCCGTTGTCGGCACCGTCGTGGCCAACGCAGGGGTTGCCCGCGCCCATGATCACATCCGCTGCACTGTCGTAGATCATCTCATTTGCGATATCGGCGTAATTATTTCTAGACTCATTATGAGCGACAAAAGCGGCCGGGGTTGCATGGCTGAATTCCACGCTTGATACCACACCGGTGGCCTTGCCGAGTTCTTCGGCATATTGGAGTGCATGTTTGAGAGGGTTTTTATTCACATCAACTCCGATGGCGCCGCTATAGGTTTTTACTCCCGTGCTCATGGTGGTGGCTGCAGCCGCCGAATCCGTTGCGCCTAATGTTATATACCAAAAATCATTCCATCTTGCTTCAGGGTCGTAGCCTCCCCCGGCCATGTAAGTGGACATGCTGGTTTTACAGGGAAATTTTTCATAGACTTGACCGCCGATCTTACCGTACTGATACATGCTGGCGGCATCGATTTGATTGACGCCCCATCCGTCCGAGATCATGATGATGACATTTTTAATTCCCTTATTTTTTTTTGCAAAAGCGGTAGTTCCGGCAAGGGCTAATGCCAGTACGGTCATTACGAACAGTCCATATTTTAAATATCTCATTTTATCCTCCTTCAAATTTTTAATCTCGTTCTGCTGGGTTTAACGAATTGTTATAAATCATAAATCCAATGAATGGCTTGCTTAATCGGTTTTCATCACCTCCTTTGCTCAAAAATGGAAAAGCCCGAACCAAAAGCATTTTAAGCTTTCAGATTCGGGCTTTTCGGTACCGATCTGGCCGACAAAGTACCCGGTTCAGTCATCGAGTTACAGGTCAGGCGCTTTAACAACAGGATAGAATCTTCCCTGGTGTCCACCTGAAAATCGTATAGTTACGAACACTAATAGATATCTATTGGAATAGGATTAAAGGTCAATTAGAAATGAATTAGAA
>JASFEV010000169.1:0-10067 GCA_050124655.1 Desulfobacterales bacterium | reverse complement strand
GGCACAATACCAAAAAAAACGGCCTGTGGTCCTTACCGAGGGGCTCCACAGGCCGCTTCCCAAGAGTTTCCTTCTCTCCGTATCTTTAAACCGATCTCAAAAATGTATCTAATTTATGGTTGCGCCCGTTACCCGCTTGTCCGCCTTTGGTGGATTCGCCCGTTTGCCAATAAAAAATTTAGACATGTTTCTGTTTTTTTTTACGGACTTAATTCACCTGAGGCGGACTCAACCGGCCAACCTAAAGAGGTGATCTACTGTTTGCACATGCCCTTCTGCATCGCCCACTGCAAGCCGTCACAATCTCCCAGGTCGCAGGCCCGCTTGAAATCACTGCAGGATTCAGTGATTTTTTCCATCTGAAAAAGGGCCAGACCCCGATTCAGATGGGCCTTGGCGTATTTGGGATTCAATTGCAGGCTTTGATTAAAATCAGCCTCGGCTTGCTGGTATTGATCTAAGGCATAATAGGCATTGCCGCGGTTGTTGTAAGCTGCGGCATATTGCGGCTTGATCTGGATCGCCATGCTGAAGTCCGCTATGGCCCGCTCGTGCTGCCTTAGATTGTAGAGCGCCAACCCGCGATTGTTATACGCTTCGGCGAGTTGAGGATTGGCGGCTATGGTATTATCCCAATACTTTTTGGCTTTATTTGGATTGCTGTATTCTCCTTCTTGCCATAGCGCCAGAGCGGCGGCGGTATAGTCCGTGTTGTTTCGGGCCGGGGCCTTTTTGACAGTCCGTTTCGCACGCCTTGCTGGTGCAGCCTTGCGATCCTTTACGGCGGCGGTAGCCTCTTGCTGGTACTGCTTGACCAGATTGGGATCTCCGGTGACGTCACCCATTATTTTTAATATATCACCAAACATGGCTGCGCCCATCACCGGAATCAGCAAAAGGGGTACCACTGAAACAACGGTCCAAACCACCATCAGCTTGGTCAACTGCAGGCTTTTGTGTTTGATCCAACCCCAGATAAAGGTCCAAAACGTGCAGGTGATAATGCCAAGGATGCCCTGCAACGCGCCGCCGTGCTTAAATTGCTTGATCAGAATGACGATGGCCATAATTAAGCCGACAAAATTCATCACCGGTAACAAAAAACTGACAACTATTCCTGTCATGGTTTACCTCTCCTGTTTATATTTTCTCCTATGTTGAGTGTACTTATTGAGCTTTGTATATGTATAAAATTGTAAACCCGCTATTTTTGTCGCAAATGAGTGCAGATGCTATATGTGAATGATCAAGCGACAGATCCCGTAGATCAGAACGCTGAACAGCAGCCAGAAAACGATTCCACTGCGCTTTTCAAAAACCGCCAAGCGCTCAGCCGTTCTATCGCGCCATTTGACTGGCAACAGCGTACCGGTTACCAGCAGCACCACCGCTGCCACACCAATAGGGGCAAATGCGTGCAGCTTTATGGCTGCCAGCCATTGTCCCTGGGCCAGTAAAACGATCGCGCGTGTGAGGCCGCAGCCGGGGCAGGTCACACCCAGCGCCGTCTTTAACGGACATTGCCAAGCCGTTACCTCGAAGGCGGCCACGGTTACCAGAAAGACGCTGGCGGCTGCCAGCAGGGCAATGACCCAGCGGCGTTGCATCACAGGCGCCAGGATGGGTGTATATAATCGGTCCCTGAAGTCTGCCATATTGATGCGATGAGCGTTCATCGGGAATCCTGCCCTAATCGAATTCAGCTTTTGACGGAGACGTTCTGATTTCTACCAGCCTAATGTCTAAACGGCACTAACTTAATATCGGCCATTTGTTGAAAATCTTTATTAATAAAATACGGTTCGGGTTCGGTGGCGTGGAATGAATTTATATTCTGGCTGCTGGCCGCGGTTCCACAGCAAAAAATCGAGTGCCATGGCATTGATCCTCCTTCCGGATGCATTGAGCGCTGCCTTTATGAGCTCGACGGCGTGCAGGGCAGAGGCTCTGATTTCAATTTCTTGCTTCGAGCCGGCTGCAATCAGCTCGCCGGCCTCAATTTGGGCGTATAGTTTTTCAGGATAAATTAAGATGTTATCGACGCGCAGAACATGCGGCACGAGATTGTCGGCAAAAATGGTTAACTGATCCAGGTCAACAAATCGCCCCAGTCCGTGCCCGTCAAATGCCAGCGCCAGATCCGCAGCAGTAAGCTGGGCGCGTTTGAAAAAGGCCACTTGACGCCCGTCGTATAAAGCCACGTCTTTAAAGTAGGGCATTTTAACCAGCAGCTGCACTAGGCGTTCGGCCGAAGCACCTGCGGCTGCAATCAAGGCCGTAAAGCTTCCGTTAAAATGGGTCTGTAGATAGGCACCCAGCTCATTTAATGCTTTGGCAAAAAACTGCATGAGATCGGCAATGGGTTTATTCTTGGGATCTTGCGCGAATATCCGGCTGCAGTCCGCGGCGGTTAGCCGGCGAAGATCCCGGGCCGAAAAGGGCCCGTTTTTTTGGAAGTGTGCATTCAGACAGCCGGCGATGGTGAAGTAGCCGGACCGACCACTCGGTTTACGCAGATGCGGGAAATAGCCGGAGCCAAAATTAATGGCATCCAGGGTCAGGAAAAAAGCAGCCGTATCATCGCCGTGGCCCAGATAATGGCAGGCGGGATCATGCTCGGGCCGGGCAACATCGGTGATGGGCAAAGTGGCGGCGTAGGCCGCAATGCGGTCATGATTGATTCGAATGTGGGCGGCGTGCTCGGCTACGATTTTACAGCCCGCGCGTACCCGATCAAGCAATAGGATGTCCATTTAAAGCACTTTTGTAAACATAACCTTATGATCGCCCGGCCGGTTGTAATCACGTGCTACCGGGATGCCGTCGATTTCATCATCGCCGGGCTCCACCCGAAATCCGATCTTCTGATGAAACGCCACCGAGCCCCTGTTGACCGGCGAAGTGCACGCCCGGATAACCGTGCGATTGTGTTGGTGGCAAATCTCAAAAAAATGTTCATAGACGGTTTTACCCAGGCCTTTTTTGCGGAAATCCGGATGAATTCCCATGAAATGAACATAGGCTTCATTTTGAAGGGCAGGGGACATAAAACCGATCAGAAAACCGATCATCTGCCCCTTTTTTTCGATCACAAAGGATGTATCATTAAAGTGGTTCAAAAACAGCTTCGGCAGCATGGCCGTAAGGTCACGCCCGCCCCACCAGCTCTGCAAAGCGTTAATAACGCTCGCATGATCGGATGGTTTTGCTTTTCGGATGGTGATGTCTTTTGACATGAAAGGTCCTGTGTTTAAATTTGATCGGATTCATATTTTAACCAATGCGCAGCGTCGGATTGGGGGAGCGCTTTGCCGGTCTTCAGATAATGATTCATGGTGGCCTCCCAGAATTGCATATCTTTGACGAAATTTTCCTCGGTAAAATTGTCGATAAACTGATTGCCTGCCTCAGTCAGCGCAGTGATGGTATAGCGGATCGTGACCCTGGAAGTCAGGTGGCCGCCGTCGTGGATGGAAACAGCCACTAGCGCCGCTCTGGATCCCGGTGTGATCCGGGCAAACTCGGTCTCACAGCGGACATCATCTCTTTTGGTGATTATCCAGATGGTTTCTTCCCCTGCGCTTTGCGAAGTGAACACACAGCCGTACTCGGCAAGACCGGATTGCGAAAATATCAGTTCATAATCCCAGCCCTCGAGCCATTCGGCTTCTTTGACCGGGCAGATCAGGGCATGGACCACCGACGGCGCTGCGTTGATCTTTTGAACATATTGGCGGGTGACTCTTTTAGCTTTAAACTTAGATTCGCGGGCTGTATTCATGGGCATCTCCTAACCCTTGAATGGTGCGGGTTGATTGACCTCAAATGTTATGTGGTCAGCGTTAAAATCTCCTGCAGATTCTGGATGATGGTAACCGTGCTTTCCGAAAAGTCGGTTTGGTAAACGTCCGTTTGCCGATTCGCCAACTGAAAATCCAACGCATTGCTGTCGGTGGGGTGGTCTGCGCGGTTGATAAGTATCGGATGGATTCCGGCAGCGATGGCTCCAGCAACGTCATCTTGGGTATCTCCGACATAGATGGCATCCGCCGGTGCGATCCCGGTGTTTTGAAGCGCCAGGGTAAAGATGACCGGGTCCGGTTTTTGAACCCCCACTTCGCTGGATATGATGATCGTGTCAAAGACATGTGCCCATCCATTTTCAGACAGAAGGCGTCGAACATGCGGCGGGTGATCAAAATTGCTCACCAGGCCAACTGTTTTTTTATGTTGCTTTAGATACGTTAAAACCGGCATGGCCGCCGCATCGATTGAAATATGGGTTTGCCATGCGGCGGCAATCTTATCGGCGATATCACGCAGTTCTGGTGGGCCCAGCTGATGGTTGTACGTTGCGCATAAGCGCTGAATGCGTCGTTCGAGAACGGTTAAATCATTGTCGCCATCATCTGGCGGTGCTGCGCTGAAAAATCCGTCGCATGCCTGTGAAAAAGCGGCTCTGGTGCTGTTTAATCCCCGTGCTTTTAACAGGTCATAAAAAGCCGTCAGCCAGTCAGACCAGGCCTGATGCATATCCCCATAAATCAGCAGTGTTCCGTATAGATCAAAAAAATATCCCTGTATGCTCATTTTTCATCCAGATCTGGAAAGCCTCATCCCGGCTGGTTTCAGGCGCAAACGGATAGGTGTCACCGGTGCGCAATATCTCATGAATAACGGGCCAGATCGCATCAAAATCATCGTTGAGGGCCAATTGAATCTTGAGCATCGTTTATCCTTTTCAGCCGGCTATGGGTTTAAGTCAAGATGTGTTTCGGCTGTATATCAAGCTTTATCTTGTCAGTCGCAGCCAGCAGGCTTGTCCCAGTGACCACTGAAGCCGGCTTCCATTGACGGCGGCTGACAGGACATCCAGGGAAGTTTCATTAAATTTTGGGCCCGCATACCGATGGCACACTCATCCTGCACAACATCCCATGTTAAGCTCCCCGCCGCTAAAGTCCAGCGATAAGAACCGGTGACTTCCATACAAGTGGGGTCGTTGAACAGCTGCACTCGATTTCCCTCGACAACAAAAGAGCCGATACTTCGCCAGCCGGTAAATTCGTGAAAGATTCGAAAAACACCCTTGCTTAAATGTAGCTTCCATATCCCCCCCTCGGGGACGTAATCCGGGCAGCGTCGGCAGGGCACCGGTGGCGTTTTTTTGGGATCGAACTTGATATAGGTGCCATCCACAACGCTGGGCACCTGCGGCGGCAGGGGAGCGGTGTGCGGAAAGGGCGTTTTTTGAAGCAGTTCGGCCCAAATCTCAGACGTGGAATCGTTTGCCGTCCCGGCGGTTGCGACTGCCGGCGGTTGCTTGCCGGGGTCGCTGTGAAATGAGCAGGATAAGACGAGCAGGGCCAGAAAATGGATGGCAAACGCATATGCGAACGTCAATGGTCGATAAGATTTTTCATTCATTTTTACGAACCAGGTAAACATCTTCCAGGTCAACTAAAAATGTAAGACCGTCGGTTTTAAGCGCTGATTCTTTAAATTGGAAACGTTTTTCCAGATAGGACTCTTTGGATAAAAGGATGTCAAATGTTGCTTTGGGTTTATTGTCGAATGCTGATGTTTTTCTGCCCCACCAATAATTAAAGCGCGCAATAATTTTACCTCTTGAATCGCTCTGGCCGATTTTAACCGGCTCCTGCCGCTTTGACAGAATATCATCATAACCGGTGTCTATAAAGTACACATCGACATCTTCAAGTGGAAAGTTGGATGCCTGATCCAGGACGCGGCCTTGGACATGTAAAATCGTAACCGAATCCTTATACTGCTTGGCGCAAGCCACTACGCTCAGGCTCAGAAGCACGGATATGATTAGTTTAATTTTCATCATTCAGGCGGCACGGATATGTTTAGGGTTGCCTTTTTAAAACCTTAAGGCCAAAGGGACATACCGCCGAACAAATGCCGCAGTTGTGCCCCTGATGGTACTTGAAATAGTTTTCCTTTTTCCAGCAGTCGCAGGCCAACACATCCAGGATTTTTTCACGCGCGAGCCCTGGATACCAGGCGTTGCCCTGCAACGCTTTGGCCGGACAGGCCTCAACACAACGCATACAGCGCCCGCAAAAGCTACGCTCAATCGGTTTTGCGAATGAAAGCGCCATATCGGTAAAGACGGTTCCCAGCCGAATCCATGATCCGAAGTGTCGTGTGATCAACTGGCAGTGCCTTCCGATCCAGCCCAGTCCCGCCCGGGTGGCAGCGGTTTTATGCGGAAAATCGCCTTTAATGTTGATTTTGTCGGTGCGCTCAGACGCGGCTAACGGGTGGGCCCGGAAGCCGTGCCCCTTGATGGTTTCCGCCAGCAGCCGGGCATCTTGGTTCAACCGCTCGTTTACCCGGGCATATTCATCGGCATAGGTCTGATTGGGGCCCTGTTGGATGCCAGCCATAATATGCGGATTCATGGGAATCGCCCATGATAGCGCAAACGGCAGACATTGCCCGCTTGCATCTTTTGGAGTGTTAAAATCCTGCAGATCCGCCGCTCCCCAAAGCTCAATTGCACGGGTTGCCATCCATTCCACCAGCCATTCAGGTGTTGAAGAGGGGATGCCGCTCAACGATCATCTCCTTTTATTATTTTTGAGCAATTTGTCAAGATCGGCGAAAGGCGTATTCATACCCGTCGGTCGCTGATCGGTTTCCGGTGTCTCGGCGGCAATACCTTCCGAATCCAGGTGCCGCGAATGCTCATTGTCGTGACAGTAGATACACAACAGCTCCCAGTTGCTCCCGTCGGGTGGGTTATTATCATGGTTGTGGTCCTTATGATGGACCGTGAGTTCGCGAAGTTTCTTGCCCTCAAATTCACGCCCGCACCGGGCACAGACGTGGGGGAAGAGCTTGAGCGCCTTTTGACGATAGCTCTGAAGATTTTGCTGCTGGGCGCTGCGGGCCTCAGCGACGACTCGGTTCATTCCGGCGGGATTCAATTTTTTTTTCTTTGATGGCATATGCTCACCTGTTTTTATCAGATATCATTGAAGCGGCTTGGCTTAAATAATGCCTGCCAGCAGCAAATGACTAATCAAAAGGATCAGCGGAACCAGCCATTTCAGCGTGGCCAACCACTTGCGAAGACAGGCTTCATTTTCCTATGATGTGCTTTCTAAATTGTTGATACACGTATCGAATCGTCAATATCGTAAATACCAGCGCGGTTGCAATCGAGGCAACCGCGATCAGCCCCTTAAATTCAGCGCCAAGAGTCAGCGCGATCAATCCGCCAAAAATAAAGCCAAAGACCAGCCAAAACAGGCGAAAAAAAGCAAGAAACAAAAGCGGAGTGATGCACCAGAACAGGATTATAAGCGTTTTTTGCTCTTTTTTTGATGGGTCGGATTCAAGTGACATTGAAGACGGTTCTGGATTCATTGTGACCGACGATATCCCGTCTATTTTGCGCCTCGGTCAGGTAATGGCGACTTCACAGGTTCCAGCCTATTTGATAGACCTTCTCAAGATTCTGCTGCCGATATGTATCATCGTGCGGCAGCGCTCATTTGAGTGCCTCGGCAACCGCCTCACGGGCATGAATCGCCGTGGTGTCGAAAAGCGGAACGCGGGTGTGCTGCTGATTCACGAGCATGACGATTTCGGTACAGCCTTCGATAACGCCCTGCGCCCCCTCAGCTTGCAGCTGATCGATGACCCGCAGATATTCTTTGCGAGAATCTTCGCGAACATCACCGAGACAAAGCTCTTCATAAATAATACGATGGACGATCTCTCGGTCTTGTTTTGAGGGAACCATTACATTTAAGCCTTTTTGCTCTAAACGACCTTTATAAAAGTCTTTCTCCATCGTAAACCTGGTGCCCAGCAACCCAACCGTATCCATGTCTGCCTGCTGGATCTGGGTGGCGGTCGCATCCGCAATGTGCAGCAGCGGAATGCCGATGGCCGCTTCTATCTGGTCAGCCACGTTGTGCATGGTATTCGTGCAGATCAGTAAAAAGTCCGCGCCGGCGGCTTCCACCTGATGCGCTTTCCGGGCCAGGATGTCTCCGGCGGCCGCCCAATCGCCTTGGTGCTGGAGTTTTTCAATTTGCTGAAAGTCCACGCTGACCATGGCGATCGGGGCCGAGTGCAGCCCGCCGAGTATGCGTTTGGTCTCTTCGTTAATCCAGCGATAGTAGAGCTCGGTGCTCTCCCAGCTCATGCCCCCGAGTAAGCCGATGGTCTTCATGCGAACTTTTTCCTTATTAAAAAATCATTGGTTGTCTGTGCGAAAGCATCAGGATTCAGCAGCGGCGAACAGCCTTTGTCTGAAATCATCTGTTATGCAATTTGGGTTGTTTTCATCGGCACCCAGCCGCAGGCGCCGTCTTTTTTTTCAACCCAACCCCAGTCATTCAGCTCATAGTGCAGCAGCAACTCATCTCCAACACCTGTATCCAATTCAATAGCCGTATAATCTTTTCCGGCGACTGCTTTCTGTTCATCTATGATTTGCAGATACTGCACCGGCGCCCAGCCTTGATTACCGTCTTTAGTAGTTACCCACATCCAATTTTGAAATTCAGTGTCTTTCTTTTCGATTATCAAACTATCTCCCTTCCGAAAACTTATGGGATTGGGATAGTTGGATTTATGCGCTTTAACAACGATGAGTTTCATCATGTTTTCGCTAACGGCACGACCTGATTGTTTGGTTTTCTGCCATACTGGCGAAAGCTTTCGAGTCGCTTGCATTCAACAATGTTATAAATGGATACTCAGATTTAGCGGTTGATTCTTCTGTAGCTGCCCTAATTTCTGCCGGAGTTGTGCCCAGTAGAAATGGTCGTTTGAAAAGACCACTTCTTCAATCTTATCCTTAAAATCAGGAAAATGCTGTAGCAAGATGTTTTGAAAATTTTGCCAGTTTCGATCCGAGTGTACATGCATGCTGAGACCGTATATCCAGATGGTATCTGTGTGGGGAGCGAGCATATCAATCAACGGCGCTACATCGGTTTCCCAGTCCGTCTCGGCCTCGTTTAGTGCATAACAGTAATAGCAGTAATGTCCGCACCCAACATACGGATCTACCTGATAATCTGTGTTTGGAAGGTTACAAGGCACTAAAATAGGTCGATGATTGCATGTAGAGACAAGCATTGATTTACCTCTCTACTTCCAAATGAGAAACGAATCGGCTTTATTCGCCTTCGGGAACCAGTTTTAATGCCCCACCAGGAATCAGCAGGGCATAAGGGGTTTGGGTTGCCGCAAAGAGTTGATTGGCAAATTTTATGGCCTGCTCCTTGACCTTTTCGCCCAGCTCCTCCGGGGTGGTGCTATTGCAAACCAATAGTTCACCGGCAGAATGGGTCTTATTGTAAACGAGCATTCTTTGAAATGCCATCAGAACCTGTTCGGCATTGTTTTCGAATGGGTCTGCGGCAGTGACGATCAGCGCCTGGCGTTGACCTTCTACAAATGATGTATGCTCCGGTGTGCCGCATGCCCCCCTGTAAAGACAATAACAGCGGTCGATCAATGCTTTCATCTGGGAACTTAAGCCCCAATAATACAATGGCGAGGCATAAATGACGATATCACTGGCCACCATCTGATCGATAATAAATGGGCCGTCATCCTTTTGAACGCAGCCCGGCTCATTATGATTGTCTTTGCACTTGTAACAACTGATGCATCCATTTAGTTTTTTTGACGTTAGGTTGATTCTTTCGACCTGGTGCCCCTGAGATTTCAATTCCGCTTCCACCCAACCCAGAACGGTCGCCGTGTTTCCTTTTTTCCGCGGACCACCGAAAATAGAAGTGACCTTCATAAAACGCTCCCTGTTTTGTTTAATGTGAAATTCTTTTACGATAAATTTCGCTATAGAGCCTTCATTTTTCCCCAACTCTTGATATCTTATATCGATACAGGGTGCAAGATGATGTCTGAAATGGCGGGCGGCACACTGGAACGGTTGCGTAAAGGATTACGTGTTTTTGGATTCGATGGCCTTAATGGCAATCAGATCAACATTTTTACCGGAACCCACAACGCCGTCCTGGGGTCCGCCTGCAGCCGAAAATCGTGGTGCG
>JASFEV010000168.1:0-10080 GCA_050124655.1 Desulfobacterales bacterium | reverse complement strand
CCTTTAAATTCAAGCAACCTGAGGTGATCACCCAGATCGAACTGGTGGGCGTGCGGGATTATGAAATCGCGATCGAAGTGTCCGAAGATAACCTGCGACGCTACGGACTTACCTTTGACCAGGTGGTCAGCGCCGTGCAGGCCGGCAGTATCGACCTGCCGGGCGGAAGGATCAAGACCGCCCAGGGTGAAATTCTGGTCAGATCCAAAGGCCAGCTTTATGTCGGCAAGGAATTTGAAGATATTCCATTGATTACGCTGGCGGACGGAACCGTGGTGCGGCTCGGCCAGGTGGCCAACATCATCGATGGCTTCAAAGATGACGACATCAAGGCCCGCTTTAATGGCAAGCCGGCTGCGGTGGTGCGAATCAGCCGCACCAGCGAGCAGGATATTATCGAAATATCCGACATTGCGCGCAATTACGTCGCTGCCCACGATTACAAGATGAACACAGACATCGATCTGGCCATCTGGGGTGATCTGTCAATTTTAGTGCGCGATCGCATCGATTTAATGCTGCGCAACGGGGCTCAGGGTATTACGCTGGTGTTTATTGCGCTGGCCCTGTTTCTGAACTTCCGGCTGGCTTTCTGGGTGGCCATCGGCATCCCCATCTCATTTATGGCCGCTTTTTTGATGCTCAACGCCTTCGGCCAAACCGTTAATATGATCTCTTTGTTTGCCTTCATCATGACCCTGGGGATCCTGGTGGACGATGCCATTATTGTGGGGGAGAATATCTATACCCACTATCATCGGGGCAAATCACCTTCCGCAGCCGTCGTCGACGGCCTTAAGGAAGTCGGCGGGCCGGTGGTCATGGCGGTATCAACGACGGTGGTGGCCTTTATGCCGTTGATGTTTATCGCAGGTATCATGGGTAAATTCATCGCGGTGATGCCCATGGCGGTTATCATCATTTTGGTTGTATCGCTGGGCGAAGCCCTGATCATTTTGCCCGCGCACCTGCACCATGCGCTACTGCAATTCGAGAAAAAAAAGGCAAAAGTGAATTCGTGGCTCGAGCGTTTGCGAAAGCGCGTCGAGGAACTCCTGCAGTTCACCATTAAGCGAATTTATACGCCCGTTATACACTATGTCGTCAAGAATCGCTATTTTACCTTTTCCATCGGCGTCGGCGTGCTCATCATCAGCCTCGGTATCATAGCCGGTGGTTATGTGCCCTTTGTATTTTTCCCCAAAGGAGAAAGCGATTGGCTGATTGCCGAAATCAACTACCCGCTGGGCACTCCGATCAATTTAACTGAAAAAACCGTTCAGCATCTTGAAGAAAAAGCATTTGATTTGAATACCGCATTCGGCGAGTTTACTGAAGAAAACGGTAACTTGGTTCAAAACACCTTTGCCCTGGTGGGGTTGATTCCCCGGCGTGACTGGAAGCCCCCCCAAATCGGCAGTCATGTCGGGGAGGTCTGGGTGGAATTGGTAACGTCCGGAGAGCGCCCGGACATATCGACGAATGAAATTTTGAACCGCTGGCGCAACCAGGTCGGCGAGTTGCCCGGCATCGATCGGATGGCGTTCTTTACATTGGAGGGCGGACCCGCCGGGAATGCCATCGAAATTCAACTGAGTGGGGATGATTTTGACCAGCTCAGCCTGGCGGCCGATGAACTTAAAAAAGAGATCGAAACCTACCCCGGCACCTATGACATTTCCGATAATTTTAGACCCGGTAAACAGGAACGAAAACTGCGGGTTAAAGCCGGTGCGCGCTCCATTGGGGTGACCATGCGCGGGCTTGCGCGACAGGTTCGCCAGGCCTTCTACGGAGAGGAGGCCCTGCGCATCCAGCGCGGCCGGGATGATGTCAAGGTGATGGTGCGATATGCGGATCAGCAGCGCAGCAGCCTTTCCGGATTCGACGAAATGCGTATCCGGACCGACGATGGCCGGGAAATTCCCATCGAAGAGGTGGCTGATATCGCTCATGGCCGAGCCTATTCAGTCATCAACCGGGTGGATCGTAAAAGAACCGTAACGGTCATATCCGACATTGATGAAACCACGGCCAACGCCAGGCAGATTGTGGCTGACCTAAAAGCGAACTTTTTGACCCGGCTGGTGGAACGTTATCCGGGCGTATCCTTCGATCTGGAAGGCCAGGCCAAACGCACCGGTGAGTCGGTTGATAGTATGAAGTCCGGATATCTGCTGGCCATGATGGGTATTTTTCTTTTACTGGCCAGCCAGTTTCGATCTTACATCCAGCCGGTGATTATCATGACGGCGATTCCCTTTGGCCTGATCGGGGCAATCTTCGGTCATCTCATTATGGGCAAGGAATTTACCATCGTCAGTCTTTTTGGCATCGTGGCGCTTTCCGGAATTGTGGTCAACGACTCGCTGATTTTAATCGATTTTATCAATAGGGCGGCACGCAGCGGCATCGATATTGAAACCGCAGTGGTTGAATCCGGCAAGGCAAGATTCAGACCGGTATTGTTGACGTCCATTACCACCATTGCCGGGCTTTTGCCCATTTTACTGGAGCGCAGTTTCCAGGCGCAGTTTTTAATTCCCATGGCCATCAGCATCTGTTTTGGATTACTGGCCGCCACCGTGCTGACGTTGCTGTATGTGCCGGCTCTTTATTTGATCGTCAGAGATATCAGAAATGCGGTTGTGTCCAGGTTCAAACACTCTGAAATCGATCCACATCCATCTACAGACAGCGGTTAGATGTCGGTTGACAGAGATTAGACCCTAAAAGACAGCTGGTTGGATTGTCAGATTATCATTCCGAATCAACTTTTTCCAATTTAAATTCCGCTAAGCCCCATCGCCAGATTTCTGCTTTCTGAAGCCACAGCCGGAATTCCTTCGCGAATTGTCGGAAAATCGGGTTCCAATCCGAGGTCTTTCCACAACAGATTCGGATCAACAGCTATATTGAAGTTATAGGTGCGCACGGCGCCCGGTGTCTCCAGGCCCGGGTTTGGACGAATGCTTCGGAAGGGTGTCATCAGGCAGGTGGCCAGCAGGGCCAGCCATTGAGGAATCAAATGAACACGTGCTTTGGGGAAGTATGGTCGGACGACTTTGAGAAACTCCGCCCAGGTAGACGGCAGGCGGTCACCGAAGGGCAGGATGCCTGAGAAACCCTGTTCGGCACAGGCGATAATGGCCGCAGCCGCATCGGCGACATGCAGATGTGTGTAAATATTTTTACCAAGGCCCGGCAGGATCAGGCGGCCGGCTCTCAGTTGACTGAAATACAGGTCTTTAGCGCCGTAAACGTGCGGCAGACGCAATGCCGCAATAGAAACCCCGGCGGATGCGGCCATTTCTGAAAGTTTCTTTTCGGTCTCTACTTTAATACGGCCGTAATCAAGAACCGGATTGGCCGGTGTGTCGGCATCCACTTGGGAAGAACCTCCGTTGTAAACCAGTAGGCTCGAACTGTATACAAAGCAACGCACGCCGGCTTCGATCCCGGCTTCCATCAGGGCCACCGAACCATCGAGGATAGAGGGTTTCAGCGTATCATAGGATTCAAAGGTGGCCCGGGCTGCGAGGTGAATGATGCCGTCAACGCCTTTGACCGCCTGTTTCAGGCTTTCGTGGTTTCGCAGGTCAGACATGACGAAATCAGCCGGCAGATGGCAGATGTCACAGTCATCACCGGCCTTGCGGATCATCAGCCTGGGGCGATAACCGCCAAACGACAGCTGGCGGGCGACCTCCTGGCCGATGAAGCCGCTGGCTCCCGTGACCAGCAATTTCATTTTTTTACTGCTGCTATTCATTTAAATGAGCTCTAAAACAAGCGCATGCGCGATGGGTTTTGGCAATATATTGATGGCTAAAAATGTAAGAACAAGATAATACAGAGAGACTATCGTGCAACCACACTTAAAACCCTCAGCTATTTGCAACAAATGGCAGATACTTCCACCTGCACATCTTTTGGAAGCCTGGCCACCTCAATCGTTTCACGCGCCGGCAGAATCTCGCCAAAATAGGTTTCGTAGACAGCATTAAATTTTGTAAAATCGTTCATGTCTTTTAAAAAACAGCTGCACTTGACCACATCCTGCAGCGACATGCCGGCGGCTTCGATAATGGCCGTTATGTTTTTTAATACCTGGTCGGTTTGGGCCTCAATGTCGCCGGCAACAATATCTCCTGTTGCCGGATCAATGGCAATCTGACCGGAGACAAATAAAAAATCGCCGGATTGAATGGCCTGGGAATAAGGGCCGATGGCCTGCGGGGCGCTCGAGGTCGCAATTTTTTTCTTCATGGGGTTGTTCTCCTATGGTTGTTTAATTGGAGTAGTGGAGTAATGGAGTATTGGAGTGTTGGACATAACACTTAGATGATTATTCAGATAAAAGCTTGTTAATCAGATTTCGAATAACGAATAACCAATAACAAATAACTAATCGTCAGATTTCAGGATTATGCGTGCATCCACAACGCTGGCCCCCTTTTGATGAACAATCACCGGGTTCAGATCCATCTCCTGGATTTGAGGATAGGCTTCGACGATATCCGAACACAGGACCAGCAAGCGCTGCAGGGCCTTTTTATCCAGCGGGGGTGTTCCGCGAGCACCGTCTAAAATCGGATTTGACTTGGTTTCGGATATCATTTTACGGGCGCCGGTGGGCGAGATCGGCAACACCCGGAAGGCCACATCCTTAAGAATTTCAACCATGATACCGCCCAGGCCGTACATGATTACCGGCCCGAACTGATCATCAATTTTGGTTCCAATAATCACCTCCACGCCTTCGGCGGCCATCGGGGAAACCAGCACACCTCTGATATCTGCCTCGGGGGCATACTTTTTACTGCTTTTCATAATTTCGCGATAAGCGGCCCGGATTTCCTTTTCTGTATTGAGTTTAATGCGCACGCCGCCGGCATCGCTTTTATGCAAAATATCAGGGGAAACAATTTTGAGGGCCACGTCGGTTCCCAGATCAAGAGCACATTGCACGGCTTCATCCGCGCTCTGTACCAGGCAATCCTGCGGCACAGGGGCGCCGTGAATTTCAAAAAGTTTTTTGCCTTCATGTTCCAGCAAAGCATGACGGCCTTCGCGCAAAGCACCTTTGATAATTTTGTTTCCCCCGGGTTTGGCCTTGGCTTTCCAGTTCAATTTAAAGCTCGTTTTGGTATGATAGCTGGACAGATAGCTGCCGTACTCTACCAGTACGGCGATGCATTTTGCCGACACGTCCAGAGAATCATAAACCGGGATATTGTAATATCGCAGCAGGTCCAGGGCATGGGGTTTTTCGTGATTATAAAGGCTGTGCAGCACAATCGGCTTTTTACGCTTTTGAACGAGTTTGCCCATACGGTGGGCGGCGTCCTCTTCCATCAAGGCCAGGCTTTCGGCAAACCGAATTCCATAACCGCCGAAAAGACCGACAATCAACAGGCCACCGACACCGGGATCTTTGAGGATGATATCAGCGCAATCGGCAAAGATGGACGGATCCGCATCGGTGCCGCCGGCCACATCAACCGGGTTGGGCACCGAAGCCGCGGCCGGCAGGATCTCTTTGAGCCGGGCTTGGGTTCTGGCACTCAACTCGGGCAATTCGATGCCCAGGTCGGTTAAAATATCGGCGGCAATGGTGGCATGGCCGCCGCCGTCTGCCAGGATAGCGACTTTATTGTTTTTAATGGGCGGCAGGCTTGAAAGGGATTCGGCAGCCGGAAACAGTTCATCGGATTTTTCAATCACCACAACTCCGGCGCGCTGTAAAGCCCCTTTGGCAACCTCGGATATGCCGGCCAGGGCACCGGTATGGGATCCGGCCGAACGCTTGCCGGTGGCCGAGCGCCCGCTTTTGAGCAAGATGATCGGTTTTTCCAGGGTTGTTTTTTGGGCCTGCTGCAAAAATTCACGACCGTTGCGCATGCCCTCCACATACATCAGGATGGCCCGCGTATCCGGGTCCTGCCGGAAAAATTCCAGATATTCGTGAAACTTGATGTCGGCTTCATTACCCACACCGACATAGTAGGAAAATCCTTTGCGGCTTTTGATTTTGGCTTCGGTAATCAGGGTCAGCGCCATATTGCCGCTCTGGGTCAGCAACGCGATATCGCCCCGGGGCGCGTCTTTAAGTCCTACCAGATTTAAATTATCTTTGAGGTTGAGCATGCCGGAGGTGTTCGGACCGACCAGCCGGATGTTGTGTTTTTTGGCCACCGCCACCATTTCATCTTCCAGTTTGCGACCATCTGATCCGATTTCACCGAAACCGCCGGCCAACACCACCGCACCTTTAACGCCTTTTTTACCACAATCCGCCAGCACGGACGGCAGCGTTTTGGCCGGTGTTGCCACCAAAGCAACATCGATCGGTTCGTCAATATCCGTTACGCTCATGTAGCATTTAAATCCAAGTATGCTTTTTTCCTTGGGATTAACCGGATAGATTTTACCCTCGTATTTTTCATCCAACAGGGTGCGTATGGCCTGGTAACCGCGTTTGGTCTCATTTCTGGAGGCACCGATGATGGCCACCGATTCGGCATTAAAGATGCGATCTAGGGACATTCAATTTCTCCAATTTCATGTTTTATCTTCACCGATTAGGGTAAGCGATATCTTCAATAATTGGCTACTGGCCACTTGCTTCTGGCGACTGGCTAAGAGCCAATGACTAATTGATCGACAGCCAGTTGCCAGCAGCCAGAGACCAGCAGAACCGATGCAAGAAGCCAATTTCTGCGAACATAGATGCAGAAATCAGCAGCCAGTAGCCAGAAACCAGTAGCCAGAAGCCAGAATCACGATTTTTTGCGCTCTGCAAAGGCCTTGAGCGCTTCCTGGCGCTCCTTGGTGGAGACACAGGTCAGACAAGCCTCGATCTCGAAATCCATCAGGGCGTCGAGACTAATTCCGCTTTGGGCCATTTGCAAGCCTTTTTTAATCATTTTGATTGAAATCGCTGAATTTGCCACAATTTTTTCAGCCATTTCCCGGGCAGCGGATTCCAATTGTTTGAGCGGAACCGACATGTTTACCAAACCGATACGCTCGGCCTCTTTGCCGTCAATATACTGGCCCGTAAAGAGCAGCTCTTTTGCTTTTCCAGGGCCGATTAAGTTTTGTATCAATCGAAAGGCACCGCCGGTTACCGATGAGGTCACCATCGCCTCAGGAGATCCGATTTGAGCCTCATCAGCAGCAATCCGAATGTCGCAGGCCAATGCCAACTCATAGCCGGAACCCAACGCATAGCCATTGATCGCAGCGATGGTCGGTTTTTCAAAGCGAATAATTTTCCGGGAAGCTTCCTGAAGCTCGACTAAATAATCGCGATATTCATCCACACTTCTGGTTTTCGATTCTTTCAGATCCGCTCCGGTTGAGAAGGCACGGCCCTCACCGCTAATGATCAATGCTTTTACTTGCTCATCTTGCCGGGCATCTTCTAAAGCGGCTTGTAAATCAAGCCAGAGCTGCTTATTCATGGCATTCAAAACCTCAGGACGGTTCAATCGAATCGTCGCGACCCCCTGATCTTTCTCATATAAAATACAGTCAAAATTCATATTTTTCTCCTAAACTATGCGATTTTGGGTAAAAGCGCCCACAGAATAACCCAGGCCTGGGTATCAGGGTCTTTATCCAGGCACACGATTCCGCTGTTTTGAAATTTAAAAATCGGTTTGTCGATTGATCCGGTTACCAGAAAGGCAGTCATGCGTTCCATAAACGGCAAATGGCCGATCAGCATGACATTCTCAGAAGGGTCCAAATTAGCTGCTGCTTCAGCGACATTATCCATCGGTTTGATGCCGCTAATCTCCTGGACACCCTGATTCGGAGCTAGTGCCTGGGCCAATATTTCAGCTGTCTGTCGGGCGCGTGTCTTTACGCTGTGTCTGATCTGGGATACGGTAACCCCTTTTTCTTTGGCCGTCTTAGCGATCATTTCTGTTTCTGCTTTTCCTTCTTCAGAAAGGCCTTGATCGGGGTCCTGGTCCTTTGGCAGGCTCTTTCCATGTTGAACAAGATAAAGTGCCATGACGCTGATCCTCCTTGTATTTTAAAAAGATTGTGGCTATAGTTTTAATTTAAGTGTCCATAAACATCAATAAAATTTTCCCGACCTTGCCGACTGTTCATCGATATTGTTGTGGGGTATCTGAATGCGAATTATAACGCGACCGGATTTTGATGGGATCGTATGTGCGGTCCTGCTGTATGATGCCTTAGAAATTAAAAAACCGATTTTATGGGTAGAGCCCAATGACGTCCAAAAAGGCCGGATCGATATTCTAAATCAGGACATTATTGCCAATTTGCCATATGATGAGCGCTGCGCGCTCTGGTTCGATCACCATTTTACCAATCAGATCGACACACCGTTTAAAGGCGCGTTTCAAATTGCACCGTCCGCAGCGGGGATCATTTTTGAATATTACAAAGAGCGTTTCCAGCGGGATTACAGCGAATTGGTGCAGGCGACAGATAAGATTGATTCGGCTAATTTGACCTTGGACGAAGTTCTTCACCCTGAAAAGTATCCATACGTCCTAATCTCTCTGACGGTGTCAAACGAGGCGCACCCCAACGAGCCTTATTGGAATATGCTGGTTGAACTTTTCCGAAAACAGGATATTCAGCAAATATTAAAAAATTCTGAAGTCAAACAGCATTGTCAGGAGGTGATTCAGCAGAATGACCGTTATGTGGATATCTTAAAGCAGCACACCGTATTAAACCGGCATATTGCCCTGACTGATTTTCGATCGTTAGACAGAGCCCCATTTGGCAATCGATTTCTTGTTTACTCCCTGTTTCCCGAGGCTTCGGTAAATGTGAGAATTCGCCGAGAAAAGCATCATAAAGACATCGTCGTCGTGAATGTAGGGCACAGTATCTTTAACCCAGGCTGTAATGTCAATGTTGGTTTGATGCTTGCAGAATTCGGCGGCGGTGGTCACCGGGGAGCAGGCTCAGCAAGAGTCCCCCTATCCAAAGCTGATGAAATCATCGCTAAAATAGTCCACCAGTTGCTTGAAAACAAACGCAATGAACACTATCAGTCGCGGTGGCAGAACAGCTCTTTATGATTTTTTCGGTTTTGAAACTGTCTCGAATCAACTCCCCAAGCTTAGCCGGTTGGTAAATGCTATTTCTGACAGGTAGCGAATAATCTCGCACCTGCCTCTCAACAGATGCCTTCTTATCTTCACTGGTGGCGAAAACCGAGTCTCCTGAGTTAGGGTCTATCGTTCTATGGTTACTTATGTAAAATTGCTGTTAACCGCCATTTTCTGGGGGGGGACATTTGTTGCCGGACGCAGTCTGGCCCAGCATGTGGGGCCATATTCGGCGGCATTTCTCAGATTTGCGGTTGCATCCCTGTTTCTGGTTTTCATCACTTGGAAAGTGGAAGGCCGGCTGGCACTGCTAAAAAGGGGGCAGCTCCTGCCTGTCTTTCTACTCGGATTGACGGGTGTTTTTTTCTACAACGTCTTCTTTTTCAAAGGATTGAAACTCATCGAAGCCGGCCGGGCGGCGATCATCATCGCCAATAATCCAATATTGATAGCCCTTTTATCAGCCGCCATCTTTAAAGAAAAGCTGAATGCCATAAAAGCCACGGGCATTGTCATTTCTGTAACCGGTGCCATTTTGGCCATATCCAAGGGTGATCTTCGTGTTATTTTACAGGGCCATCTGGGATGGGGAGAATTTTATATTTTTTTGTGTGTTGCCAGCTGGGTGACTTTTTCTTTGCTCGGCAAAGCAGTGATGTCCGGCCTTTCACCTTTAGCATCGGTTACATACAGTTCTCTGACCGGCACCCTTTTACTCTTAATCCCCGCCTTCAGAGAAGGTATCGTCAATTGCATTAATTTTTCAATTTATGATTGGTGGAATATCTTTTACCTGGGTTTTTTCGGCACGGTACTGGGATTTGTGTGGTTCTATGAGGGGATTAAAAAGATCGGGCCCACCAAAGCCGGACTGTTCATTAATTTTGTTCCGATCAGTGCAATTTTACTGGCTTTCTTTTTGTTGGACGAACCGGTAACCTTTTCTTTGCTGATCGGCGCATTACTAGTCACA
>JASFEV010000167.1:0-10176 GCA_050124655.1 Desulfobacterales bacterium | reverse complement strand
GATTATCGTCAGAATTATATCGAGTGTACTCATATCTTACTCCCTCAAAGACCCGCAATAAAAGCGCTTGCCATCGGCAATCGTTTTCATCAATGCGTTCTTGTAATGTGATCAACATTCAGCAGCGTAGGGCTGAATGTGAACGGACACGTACTTGCATCCCGTATTGAACTGCTGATGGCCGTTGGTTCAAGATCCATCCTATCGGGTTTTGCGAACACGCATGCAACGTTCTGATTTGCTGTTGAAGAGGAGCAAGCTGAAAGGAAATTCGAAGACAAAAAAAGTGGACTGCGCCGGCGCAAACCCGCAAAGCGGTTAAGACGTTCACATCATGCGTTCCAACCGCAGCAGGTCTGAGGGGATTCCATAATGAATATGCAAAAGAAGACCCCCACCATAATGCCGTGTTGGCAGGTCTTTGAACCGAGATTCAAAGTGGGTGCCTTATAATTTCATCAGGCTTTTCTGAACCAGCAGAACATGCACACCGAAACCAGTGAAGGCTCCCAGAAGATAGCTGTTGGGTCAAAGAATAACTCCCAATCACGGACACGGTAGGGGCAAAAACTTATCTGATTGTAAGCAAATAGACCGCCACCGGATGCCACCTGAAACGCAATGATGAGCGTTCAGGATATCTGGCGGTAAGGGGCGCGGAAAATCGATGGGCTCTCCTTTATAGAATCATTCATTTGGCAACTTGTAAAACCGCTGCTCATTTTTGTAAGACGCAATCATCCAATTGGCGAATCAATTTTTGCGAGCGTTCTGATAAATCTTGCGCAAACTTCTTATGACGGTTTTCGAGCTCCAGATTCTGATGCGCAATATTCAACGCCGCTAACATCAAGGTCGTTAAATTCGATTCCGTGGATGATTTACCGGATTGTTGACTTTCAACGCGAGACACTTCTTTGACGAGTAATTCCGCAATTTCTTTGGCCTGCTGAACATCCGATTCGGCCTTAAACGTGTGTTTTCTCCCAAAAAGCTCTATGGTTACAAGTTGTTCCAATGGATATTAATTCTGCCTTTCCGCTTTCACTAACCCCTATTCAACGGTCCAGTTACATTAAACTTCAATAATTTCCTCTATTCTGACCAACAAACTATCGATCTTTGATCGGATCAAAGCCTTTTCTTGCGCATGGCTTTTTTCAGTCTCGATCTTACCTAAAAGCTCCTCCTCTAGGCTTTTGATTTTATTCCTAAGTTCTAAATTGGCAGCCTCGTTTTCTTTGCAAATCGCAATCAACCGTGCAACTTTTTTCTCAATATTGTTGAACTGGTCAGAAAGGATTGCATTATCCAAGGCTTAACCTCACTAATAATTTTTTTTAATATAAGCTGTATTGTCAAAAAAAGTCAAGTGATAATCAGCTGCGGTTTTTCATCGCAAACTCAACGCTTTTTAACTCTTCAATCGTATTAATACCGGTGATCTCAACAGGATCGTTTCCGGTTACGACGCCCATAGGCTTTTGACCGACATAGGCAATTTCAACAATATCAGTAAGATACATTTCTCCCTGGGCATTGTCTGATTTAATTTGCAATACGGCCTCTGCCAGAAATTCTTTTTGGACACAAAAAATACCGGTATTGATCAATCGAATGCGTTTTTGCGCAACGCTGGCATCGGCTTCTTCCACAATGGCCTGCAGGCCACCGTCAGCATCCAACACGATGCGGCCGTAACCGGTCGGATCTGCCAGCTCGACCGCCAAAACCGTAATTTCCGATTTTTCAGCTAAATGTATGCGAACCAGCGTTTTGAGGGTTTGCGCCTGAATGAGCGGCACATCGCCGCACAAAATCATAACATGCCGGCAGGAATCCGGAATGTGTGGCAGGGCACACAGGACTGCGTGACCGGTTCCCAGCTGCTCTTTCTGATGGGCAAAATGAAAGGTGCCCTGTTTTGAAACCGTTCGGCGAACTGCATCCGCCTGATGGCCCACCACCAGGATCACATTGTCGCCGGCAATTTTTTGGGCTGTTTCAACGACGTAATGGACCATCGGTTTACCGCAAATCTCGTGCAGCACTTTGGCCTTATTTGATTTCATGCGGGTTCCCAAACCCGCCGCCAGTATGACAATTGTAATTTTTGAATTCATATCGATCAGTTTAAATGGGATAAATGAAAAGGGCAAACCCAATTTTCCGGTTTGCCCTTCATTTCAGATGGTCATACTTATAAATTTACGATTTCCTGCCTGACAATGGACAATTGTTGCTATCTTAAACCTGCTACTCGAATACGAACCGTAGCCCGTTCCAGAGAAGCTCTGGCACGAGCGAAATCGATGTCCTCCCGGGTGCGCTCTTCGGCCAGTCGCTTTTCGGCGCGTGCTAAGGCTTCTTTAGCTCGATTGACATCGATGTCGGAGCTGACTTCAGCAGATTCGGCCAGTACCGTAACCTTATCCGGCAGCGCTTCGGCAAAACCGCCGCTCACAAACACAAAGTGCTCTTTTCCGCTTGTATCGGTATACCGAATTAAACCGGTTTTCAGCGAGGTTAGAAAAGGTGTGTGCCCGCTGAGTACGCCAAACTCCCCCTCCGATCCCGGTGAGGCGACGATCTGAACCTCTTCGCTAACGACAATCTTTTCAGGCGTAACCACTTCCAGATGAATATTTGCTGCCATAACGGTTCCTTAAGATTGGGTAGGTATAAAGACTTTTTTTAACCACGAAAACACGAAATAGTGAAAGCACGAAATATTTTATGTCATTTTCGCGTTTTCGTTCTTTCGCGCTTTCGTGGTAAATTCGATGTTCTTGGTTTTATCTCGGCCGTGTCAGACACTGATTCTATTCGGCTTCAGCCATTTCTTTGGCTGCTTCCAGAACCTCCTCGATTCCGCCACGCATATAAAACGCCTGTTCGGGGATGTCATCGTGTTTGCCATCACAGATTTCTTTGAAGGCTCTGACGGTGTCTTCAATCTTGACGTAAACCCCGGGTTTATTGGTAAACGCTTCGGCTACATGGAAGGGCTGTGACAAAAAGCGTTGAATCTTTCGGGCCCGCGCCACGGTGACTTTATCTTCGTCGGACAATTCTTCGATTCCCAGAATGGCGATGATGTCTTGAAGCTCTTTATACTTTTGCAGAATCTGCTGTACCTGACGCGCCACCTGATAGTGTTCCTCACCAATATATGCGGCATCCAGAATTCGTGAAGTCGAATCCAGGGGATCCACCGCCGGGTAAATACCCAGCTCAACGATTTGCCGTGATAAAACAACAGTTCCATCCAGATGCGCAAAGGTGGTTGCCGGTGCCGGGTCGGTCAAGTCGTCCGCCGGCACATACACGCACTGTACGGCGGTAATGGATCCTTTATCGGTGGAGGTGATGCGTTCCTGCAACTCACCCAAATCAACGGCCAGTGTCGGTTGGTAACCAACGGCGGAAGGCATCCGGCCCAGCAGGGCGGAAACCTCCGAACCGGCCTGGGTGAAGCGAAAAATATTGTCGATGAAGATCAATACGTCCTGTCCTTCTTCATCGCGAAAATATTCAGCTGCTGTCAGTGCCGAAAGCGCCACCCGTGCGCGGGCACCGGGCGGTTCGGTCATCTGCCCGTAAATAAGCGCGGCTTTGGGCAACACGCCGGAGTCTTTCATCTCGTGATACAGGTCGTTGCCCTCACGGGTGCGCTCGCCCACACCGGCAAATACCGAAATTCCGCCGTGCTGCATGGCGATATTGTGCACCATTTCCATCATGATAACGGTTTTGCCGACACCGGCACCGCCGAACATTCCCATTTTACCGCCCCGCGGAAAGGGAACCAGCAAATCGATAACCTTAACACCGGTCTCCAGAACCCGCACGGTGGTGTCCTGTTCGGTAAATTTCGGTGCTTCCCGATGGATGGGCAACATCTTTTCCCGGCTCACCGGGCCCAGTCCGTCAACGGGTCGGCCGACTACGTTGAGCACCCGTCCCAGGCCGGCTTCACCCACCGGCATCATGATCTGTTCTTCTGTGTCTTTAACCGGCATCCCGCGAACCAAACCGTCGGTGACATCCATGGCGATGGTTCGCACAACATTGTCACCCAGATGCTGGGCCACCTCTACCACCAGATTATCTTCCTCATCACTGATGGCCGGATTGCTAATGGTCAGTGCCGAATAAATGATCGGCAGTTTTCCCTGCTCAAATTCTACGTCAACAACAGGTCCCAATACCTGTAAAACCTTTCCAATGTTCTCTCCCATCGAAAAACCTCCGTTTTAGTTATTTGTTATTGGTTATTTGTTATTCGACGGACCATTAACAAATAACGATTAACTATTAACTATTTTTAACCTTTGAGCGCTTCGGCGCCGCCGACAATATCCATCAATTCGGCCGTAATGGCCGCCTGACGGGCTTTGTTATAGATCAGCGTCAGATTCTCGAGCATGTCGTTGCAGGCCTTAGTGGCATTGTCCATCGCCATCATACGCGCGGCATGCTCGCTGGTCGATGTTTCCAACAAAGCGCTGTAAATCTGGACATATACATTTCTGGGCAGCATTTCACCCAGCAGTGCATCCGTGGACGGTTCACAAATATGTTCCGGCAAATAGGCACCGGCCGCCGTTCTTTCTTCGGTTTCATCGGTTTCAATCGGCGGAACCGGAAGTAACTGATGCAAAACCGGAATCTGTCTGGCCATACTGACAAATTCGGCGTAGATGATATGGACTTCATCATAGGTGCCCGCCAGAAAGGCATCGACCAGATTTTTACCGGCAGTGGAAGCAATACTAAACCCAATACTGGTACCCACGACCCCCAGGTATTCGTTGTCGATCTGGAACTTTTCTTTACGGCACCAGTCGCGGCCCTTTTTGCCAAAATTCGTAAAAGAAAAAGCGACGTCGGAACCTGATTTTTCTTTCATAAAGGCATCGGCCTTTTCAATTAAATTGAAATTGAAACCGCCGCAAAGGCCCCGATCGGAGGTGCACAATACCACGTGCACATTTTTAACTTCCTCCCTGGGCACCAGCAAGGGATTGGTCTCTTCGCCGGCCCTCTCGGCTAAACTCCCCAACACCTCGGCAAACTTGCCGGCATAAGGGCGAAAGGCTTCCATACCGGTCTGAGCTCCGCGCAGTCTTGAGGCCGCCACCATGTTCATGGCTTTGGTGATCTGCCGGGTCTTTTTTACCGCTGAAATCTTTAATTGGATATCTTTTAGTGTCGCCATGCAATCAGCCTTTGTAAGTTTGAAACTTGAAACTTGTCACTCGAAACTTGTAAAAACCCACCGCTTAAAGGTCTTAACCGATTTCAGAGAGTATTCGTTTTGAGTCGATTCAGTTTCCAGTTTCCAATTTCGAATTTCTACTTAATCGTATCTTTGAACTCCTCACCATAGGCTTCCAGTGCCTGTTTCATCTGATTCTCGAGATCATCGCTGATTTCCTGTTTTTCACTCAGCTCCTTAAAAATGGCTGGGTAGCGGTCTTCGATAAACGGATACAGTCCAGCCTCATACTTCGCCAATACATCGATGGGAAGGTCATCAAGGAAGCCCTTGGTGCCGGCAAAAAGAATCGTGACCTGCTTTTCCATCGGCAAGGGCTGGTACTGCGGCTGCTTTAGGATTTCAACCAGTCGGGCCCCGCGGGTAAGTTGCCTCTGCGTGGCTTTGTCCAGATCGCTGCCGAAAGCGGCAAATGCTTCCAACTCGCGATATTGTGCCAGATCCAGCCGCAGAGTGCCGGCCACCTGCTTCATGGCCTTTACCTGCGCGGAACCGCCGACCCGGGATACCGAAAGACCGACGTTGATGGCCGGACGCACACCGGCAAAAAACAGACCCGGTTCAAGGTAGATCTGGCCGTCGGTAATCGAAATAACATTGGTCGGAATATAGGCCGAAACATCGCCGGCCTGGGTTTCGATGATCGGCAGGGCGGTTAGGGAACCGGCCCCCAACTCATCATTGAGCTTGGCGGCCCGCTCGAGCAGACGGGAGTGATTGTAAAAAATATCGCCCGGAAATGCTTCGCGGCCCGGGGGACGCCTTAAAAGCAGGGACACCTGGCGATATGCGGCAGCCTGTTTGGAAAGGTCATCGTAAATGATCAGGGCATGCTGCTTGTTGTCCCGGAAATACTCACCCATGGCACAGCCCGCATAAGGGGCGATGTATTGGAGTGTGGCCGGATCGCTGGCACAAGCCGACACGATCGTGGTGTATTCCATGGCGCCATGTTTTTCGAGCACGGCGTGCACCTGAGCCACAGTGGATTTTTTCTGACCGCAGGCCACATATATGCAGAACACATCGGTATCCTTCTGCGCCAGGATTGCATCAATGGCACACGCGGTCTTGCCGATCTGGCGGTCTCCAATAATGAGTTCCCGCTGCCCTCTTCCCACCGGTGTCATGGCATCAACCGCCTTGAGACCGCTGTAGCAGGGTTCATGAACGCTTTTTCTGGCAATAACCCCTGGTGCAACCATCTCCACCCGGCGGTGTTCTTTAGCATCAATCGGACCTTTGCCGTCCAATGGCTCGCCGACAGCCGATAGCACGCGGCCCAGCACGGCTTCACCCACTGGCACCTGGGCAATGCGCCCGGTGCGTTTGACGATATCGCCTTCTTTAATATGGATATCCTCTCCCATAATAGCCACACCCACATTGTCCTCTTCAAGGTTGAGAACCAGCCCAAGGACGGCGCCCGGAAATTCCACCAGTTCCAGCGCCATGGCGTTTTCGAGCCCGTAAATCCTGGCAATGCCATCACCCACTGATAACACCGTACCGGTCTCGCTGAGCTCAACTTTTTTGTCGTAACCTGTAATTTGCTCTTTGATGATCTGACTTATTTCTTCAGCTTTTAATTCCATTAGACACCCTCGCCCCTTTTTAAAGTTTCTTTCAAATTAGATAATTGCGTTTTGATACTGCCATCCCAGACAAGATCCCCGATTTTGGTAACGATGCCACCGATCAATTCGGGGTCTTTTTCAACCTGCAAAACAATGTCCAAATTGGTCTTTTTGGACAACGCTGCCTGAATTCGCTCCACCGTTTGCTCGGAAAGCTCGGTGGCCGATATCACGCTGGCCCGACCAATGCCGTTGAGCTCATCGGCGAGCTTTTTGTAAAAATCGTTGATAGGGCCGATAAAACTTATTCTACCTTTGTCAAAAAGCAACAAAAGGAAGGATTTCATCGTGCCGGAGATATCCAGTTTATCAATGACGGTCTGTAATACCTTCCGGCGGACGGAGGCTTCATAAAGGGGGTTTGTGACCGCCTGATTCAGCGTCTCCTCCTTTTCCATGAGTTCGGCAAATCCACTGAGTTCTTTTTGATAGGAATCGGTTCGACCATCCTCTTTGCTGATCAACAAAAGGGCCTTGGCGTAACGCCGGGCGACAGCCAGATTTTTCATTATGCCACCACCTTATCTAAATATTCGTTTACGAGTTTATCCTGATCCTGATCCGTGATTGTCTTTTTCAGCATTTCTTCTGCCTGGATCAGCGATTTTTCGACCACTTCCTGCTGCAACTCCTGTCTGGCCTTGCTAAACTCATGCTCGATATTGCGTTTTGCCTGGAGCTGCAGCTTTTCGGCAGTCGCCTCTGCTTCCTTTATAATTTTGGCTTTGGCTTCGTTGCCCTGTTGGATATATCCCTGAATAATCTTATCGGCTTCGCTCTCCAGCTGGGATAATTTTTCATTGTATTGTTCCAGCTTTTTTTCGGCTTCGGCTTTTTGGGTCTCTAAACTTTCCAGCTGTTCCTTAATGGTTTTTATGCGAGAACCCAAAGCCTGGGAAATCGGTTTGCGTAAAAGGAAAATGAGGGCTGCAAGCAAAACCACAAAATTCATGACGCGATAGGTATCGGTGGCAACCCAGCCTTTTCCGCCGCCCCCTTCGCCGGATGCCGCCGATGCAGTTCCAACAGCCAGGCACAAAAGCACAAGCACAACGCCCATTAGTAGGCCGCGGGGGACTTTGAGTCCGATGTGCCGACATGAATTTACATATTTCATTGAACCGTCCTCCCTAATATTTTTTGGCAAATATCACCCGCAAATTCTTCCACTTTGGTTTGTAAGGCGGCTTTGGCGCTTTGGGCTTCCTGGGAAATCTTCTGACGGATATCTGCCAATTCCGCTTGGGCCTTCTCATTGACTTTGGCGATAACCTTTTTTTCTTCCTCAGCAGCCGCCTGCAGTAACGCCTCCTTTTCAGCCAGGCCCTTTGTCCGGGCATCTTTTATGCCAACGGCAAAGGCCTCATCTTTTTCCTGGGCGTCTTCATTATAGGTTTGAATGCTGAGCTCCAGGCCGTCTATTTTTTCTTTTCGTTGCCGTAAAATATTGCGGATGGGACGATATAAGAGACGATTTAAGATCCACAGAATGAGCAGAAAATTGGCGAGTTGAATGGCAACGGTCCAATCCGGTATGACGGTTACCCCGCCGCCGCCGGACTCTTCCGATGATCCCAGGGCCAAAGACACGGACAGCAGCATCATAGTGATCGCGGTTACCAGAACGATAGCAGAAAACTTGCGGCTTCCACCGAAATTTCTCATTGAGAAATCCTCCGTCGACAATTTTTTACACAACCGGTCTAAGTTGTTTGATTAATGACAAAAGGATGGTTTGGCTCGGCGGTCTATAACATCCAGCCCAAGTGGTTGTCAAAGGATTTTTTGCAAATTTTGATTGCCCTTGGCAAGCTCTGCAATGGAGGGAATTTGGTTTGATGCGATCGGCTTTTGGGAAGACGGATTACGCGTTCAAAAGTGGTACCAGGCCTATTTATACATCGGTAATTTCATCCATCAGTCGAGCATAAATCGACGCATGCTCACATTGAGCAGCAAGCCAATGCTAATGGCTGTGGTTACGACCGAAGATCCCCCGTAACTGACAAAAGGCAGCGGCACCCCCACCACAGGCAACAATCCCATGGACATTCCGATGTTAATAAGGGCCTGCCAGAAAATCATGGCGGTAAGCCCGACGGCCAAAATCGTCCCGAAAGGCTCGCGGCAGGCATGCGCCACGTTCAAGCACCATATGATTAAAATAAGAAATAAAAGAATCAGCGTTACCGACCCCAGAAACCCCCATTCTTCAGCTAAAACTGAAAAAATAAAATCGGTGTGTTCCTCCGGTAGAAATGAGAGTGCATTTTGGGTACCTTTTAAATACCCTTTTCCGCTGAGCATTCCGGAGCCAATCGCAATTTTAGACTGGATAATGTGATAGCCGGCGCCTAACGGATCTCGGTCCGGGTCCAAAAAAGTAAGAATCCGCTGTTTTTGATAATCCTTTAAAAAGAACCATATCGCCGGAACCACGACCGTTCCAGATCCAATCAGGTATATAAAAGAGCGTCTTTCAATTTTGACAAACACCGTGATGGACCCGGCAATCAACACAACCAGACCGGCTGTTCCCAGATCCGGCTGCATACCGATTAATATCACTGGCAGCAGGATAATCATCAGGGGACGCACCAATTCACGCAGCGTGTATCCACTCGTTTTAGCATCCTTGGAATAATAGCGTGCCAAAGCGATGATGACGGCAATCTTTACCAGCTCAGACGGTTGCAATGATACCGGACCCAGAATCAGCCACCGGCGCGAGCCGCCGACATATTTACCGAAAAATAAGACCGCCAGCAACAAAGCGATACAGCCAAAATAAATCGGCTGGGCCCAACGATCTAACATTTTATAATTAAACAGAAAGGCCGTTACCATAGCAACCAGCCCAACAGAAAACCACAGGAGTTGCTTATAAAAAATAATTTTTTGGGGAGCCGGCGTCTCAGCCGTTACGGCACTGTACAAGGTAATCAGCCCCACGCAACCGATTAGCATGGCCAAACCCATTAAACCCCAATCAAAATATTGTACCAATCTGCGATCAAACATCGTTCTCTATGTCGCCAATTTAGTTTGTAGGGGTGGGCTTTATGCCCACCCGATTTTTTATCATATATGGATTTGCGGGCGGGGATAAACCCCGCCCCTACATTTGCTATGGGAGGTGTCAGGGTGCTACTTGTCACATCTCAATCTGAAATATTACTGAAATCGCTTACAGCTCATAGGCTTCGAAGCCAACGTTAGGCCCTTCGGGCCAAAGACTGACACCTGAAACCTGACACC
>JASFEV010000166.1:0-10261 GCA_050124655.1 Desulfobacterales bacterium | reverse complement strand
ATATAATGGCTTTGGGGTGATGATACGTTGATTTTGCCATTAGAATTGCAACCTCCGTGCGTTTCTTAAGTAAGTGGGATTACATTCGGTAAACGTAATGCATACGCAAATCTATAATATTTTGCAAATTCAAAAATAGCGACTGAGGATCTGCGGTGGTTGGCTACAGGCAAGTTAAAAAAAGGAATGCTCTCAGAAGGAGCGTAACGAGCTCAAAAAAAAACATTGCGATTAATAAATATGAAGTAAACTGGTTTATAAACACTCAGATTTTGTCTGAGGGCTCCCGCAAAATGCGGGATTTCGCATCTTGATCTTATACATTTAAGTGTTCAAAAGGCGCTTTAAAAATATTAATAAAACATGTGATAAGAATTTAATGGTTTGCTTTCAGGAGTGAGAGATTTTTTTGCTGGGCTCCCGCAAAATGCGGGATTTCGCATCTCATCCTATTACATTAAGGAGCTCAAAAGGCCCAAGAAAAAAATTCCAATTACAAATATAAAGTAAACTGGTTTATAAACACTCAGATTTTGTCTGAGGGCAAGGCGCGAGGAGGAAAAAAAGCGCAGCGTACATTTAGTACGTAAGCGCATTTCGACGACGAGCAACACAGCCCTCGGGCAAAAGATGTGAGTTTAGAATCCAGTTTTAGCCGCCGAGATAGGCTTTTTTAACCTCCGGATCCTCCAGCAACTCGTCCGAGGACCCCTCCAGAACCAAATTGCCGTTCTCGAGCACATAACCGCGCTGGGCAAACTGCAGGGCCAGACGGGCATTTTGTTCGACCAGCAATATCGTGGTTCCCTCCTTATTAATTTCCTTAAGGGCATCAAACATGCTCATCATCAATAGCGGTGCCAGCCCCATAGAGGGCTCATCCAGCAGCATGACTTTGCGGCCGCTCATATACGCCCGTCCGACCGCCAGCATCTGTTGCTCACCGCCGCTGAGCGTCCCGGCTTTCTGGATGTGCCGCTCTTCCAGGCGCGGAAATATCGAAAAAACTCGCTTTATGTCTTCTTTGATCTGATCTTTATCTTTTCTGGCAAAACACGCCAGCTGCAAATTTTCTGTAACCGTCAAGTTGTCGAACAGACGCCGGCCCTCGGGAACATGCGAAATGCCCAGCTGACTGACCACTTTATCGGCAGCGTATTCGAGCAAGTCCTTGCCTTGAAATGTCATCCGCGAACCTTCATCGGCCGGAACCATGCGGGAAATGGCCTTAAGCGTTGTACTTTTACCGGCGCCGTTGGCACCGATAATACAGACGATTTCGCCTTCGTCAATTTCAAAATTCAGCCCGTGCAAGGCCTTAATATTACCATAGGAAACACGTAACGCTTCAACGGATAACAACATTACTCTACGATCTCCTTGCCCAAATACGCATCAATAACCTTGGGATTGTTTTGAATTTCGTCCGGCGTGCCTTGCGCTATCACTTCCCCGAAAACCAGGGTCTGGATTCGTTCGCACAGCTCCATGACGACTTTCATGCGGTGTTCGATCAAAAATATGGCCAGCTCAAATTCTTCTTTGATCTGGCGGATGATGTCCATCATCTGAACCAGCTCCTCGGGGTTCATACCGGCGGTGGGCTCGTCCAAGAACAGCACTTTGGGCTCCGTGGCCATGGCCCGGGCCATTTCGACCCGCCGCTGAGCACCATAGGGCAAATTCGGCACCCACTGGTCCGCAAATTGATCAACACCAAACATTTTTAAAAGGCTATAGGCCTTCTCTTCGCTTTCGGCCTCTTCGCGATTGCGCCGGGGGGTTCCGAAAAATGCCCCGACCAGCCCGTAGCTTAACTTGGAATAGCGGGCCATTTTGACATGCTCTAAAACAGTCATATGCCGCCACAGCAGCATGTTCTGAAAGGTACGGCCAATACCCAGTGCTGCAATTTCATGCGGCGTGAGTCCGTTTAATTTATGATCTTCCAGAAAGACATTGCCTTCGGTGGGAATGTACATGCCGGTAATCAGGTTGAAAATCGTTGTTTTGCCCGCTCCGTTGGGGCCAATCAGCCCGTGAACCTCACCGGGTTTGATTTCCAGATCATAATTGTGCACCGCCCGCAGGCCACCAAAGAAATGGGTCATATTTTCAACCCTGAGCATAGACATGCGATACCTCTTCTCGTAATTGAGCGTTTGGGCTCAATTAGGATGTTCTATTTTTGGGTTGCACCAGTTTGCGGATGTCGAACTCCTTGAAGGCAATCAGCCCCGTCGGTCTGAAAATCATCACCAGGATCAACAGTAACGGGATAATGATCCACTTGAAAATTTCCAACGGCCGCAAGGCCTCTCCGAGCAAACTAATACTGGTGGCGCCCACGATGGCACCGTATACGGAATTCAACCCGCCGAAATAAACCATGGCCAGCACTTCAGCCAGCTTCTGAATACCAAACGTACTGGGGTTGACATAGCGCAACACATGCGCAAACAAACCGCCGGCAACGCCTGCCCAGAAAGCGGCAAATAAAAATGCTACAAATTTGGTGCGCCGGGTGTTGACCGTCATGGCATCGGCGGCCATCTCGTTGTCGCGCACCGCGTTGAGCGCTTTGCCAAGCGTGGAGCGCACAAAATTATTGATCACCCAAATGCAAATGACCGTAATCAAAAAAACGGTCGGCAAATTGGCCCAGTCCGGCTGACTGCCCAATCCGCGCGGCCCGCCGACGACCTCCAGGTTTTCAATTAAACTCTTAACGATAAACAAAAACGCCAGTGAAATAATGGCCAGATAATCGCCCCGGGTGCGAAAGGAGGGTATGGCCACCACCATTGCGCCAATAGACGCTGTCATACCGCCCAGAAAAAGCGCGATCGGGAAAAAGAAAGGCCCGATGGCCGGCGGCAGCACAGCCGCGCCAAACAATTTATCGTTAACAAAAAGGGAAACCGTAAAAACTGAGGTGGCATAAGCGCCCAGTGCCATAAAACCAGGATGTGAACACGAAAATTCGCCCATATAGCCGTTAATGACATTCAAGCTCAAGGTGACCATGACCGCAATTAAGGTCAGTTTGACCACCAGAACCCGATAATCGCTCATTCCGGACCACAGGTGCAGCGCCAGATACAGCAGCACCAGGTGGATCAGAATGGAAAAAACAGTGGAAAAATCAACCAAAATAGCGGCCAGCCGGTTTAACGCGGCCGCGCCAAAACGGGCAATCAGGCCAATAGGTAGAAGGTAGATTAGCATTAAATACAACGCCGCACCGGGAATCAACAGTGGCTTTTTGAGCATGATGACAAAGCCGAACAGGACCGGCGCTTTGGGCAATCCGAAGCTGCGGGCCAATGGGGTGCCGATGGCCATTTCCAAGCCCACCGCAATCAGCGCGCCGATCAGCCAGCCTATGAGCGGAACCCTGGACACCCAGGCCCTTATGTTTAGCTTTGACCATATCGAGGGAGATAACACTTTTTCGCTCGTTTCTTCCATATCCAATCCTTGTTTCTCGCAAATCTGAGCTGTTGAAACACCGGCGGCAGCCCCGCCCGATCTTTTACAGCCTCAGCCGCGCGCTGTAAGCTTCCCCGAAGAATCCATGGGGTCTGAAAACCAGAATCAGCAACACAATCGAATAGGCGATCAGGTCGCGAAAGGTTGAGGGTACAAACGGGATCATGGGTACAAAAATTTCAATAAAGCCGAGTAAAAACCCAGCCAGAGTGGCCCCGATGATCGATCCCCGGCCCCCTAAAATGGCCGCTACAAAGGCTTTCCAGCCGATCAGGATCCCCATGTACGGGTCCAGCACCGGATAGGCCACCCCAAAGAGAATGCCGGCAGCCGCGGCCAGCGCCGAACCCAGCGCAAAGGTCATGGCCGCAATGGTATTGATCGGCACCCCCATCAACGGCACCACCACGTAATCGAATGCCATGGCGCGCATGGCCATCCCGTAGCGTGTGTGGCGGATAAATTGATGCAGGGCGGTGGCCAGCAACAAAGAGACCACCACAATCATAATCTTTTTATTGGTGACGAAAACACCGCCCATATCGAAAGTGACCGTGTTAATCAGGGACGGAAAACTGACACGTTGCGCGCCTAACAGGATCAGGTTGCCGGTCTCCAGGATGATACCGATCATCAATCCCGTTATGGCCGCCGAGGCCCGCGGCGCATCGCGCAGGGGGCGGTAGCCGACCCGCTCGACGATCATGCCCACAAAGGAGGTTAAGAACATGGAGAATAGAATGGTCAATACCAGGATCAGCCAGTTGGGCAGCGCAAAGGCACCCATGGCGGTGAGGGCAATCAGGGCCGAAGCAACCCCGAATCCGATATAAGCACCTACCATAAAAATATCGCCGTGGGCGAAGTTAAACAGCATCAGGATGCTGTAAACCATCGAATAACCCAGGGCGATAAGTGCATAAAAGCTTCCCCATTGCAATGCATTGATCAGGTTTTGCAAGAATACCATCTAATACTCCTAGGTCCTTTAAAAAGGCGGGCTCAGAGCGCAAAGCCCTGGCCCGTCCTTTGCTCTTTCAAAGTTCCACTTGCGATGGTTCAGGTGTCAGGTGTCAGATTAAGCACCGCTGACACCTGAACACTGAAACCAATAGCAGCAGTAACCTCCCCCGCTTGTTGGTAGGACACAGCAAGGAAACCCAAATCTGTTAATGTCTTGAGCCTGTTTACGGACACACCGACTTGTAGAATTCGAATTCACCGGCATCGCTGATGCGGACCACCACAGCACATTTAACCGGATCGCCTTCTTCGGTGAAGGTCATCTGGCCGGTAATTCCGTCAAAATCCTTGATCTTGGCCAATTGGTCACGCACTGCAGCACGATCCTTCTTGATGTCGCCCGTCAAACCACCGGTATTTTGAATCGCCTGTTGCAGCAGACGGATACTGTCCCAGGTCAGAGCGCCGACATCATCCGGCACGTACCCATGTTTTTTATTGTAACGATCAATAAATTCTTTGGTGGCGCCGGTCGCACCGGCAGCGGCATAATGGGTGCTGAAAAACAGACCGTAGCAGTCTTTGCCGCACAGCTTGACGGTCTCGGCTGAACCCCAACTGTCACTGCCGACAATGGGCTTATCCCAGCCCAGTTGGTGGGCCTGTTGCACAATCAGAGCGACTTCGTTGTAGTACTGAGGCGTGAACAGGACTTCGGCCTCAGAATTGATGATCTTGGTCAGCTGGGAACTAAAGTCGGTGTCCTTGGTGGTAAAGCTTTCAAAGGCCACTACCGAACCAGGACCGTTATTTTTCTCCCAGGCCTCTTTGAAAAACTCAGCCAGCCCTTTGGGATAGTCGCTGGCGACATCGTAGAGCACCGCTGCCTTGGCGAACCCGAATTCGTCCCGGATAAAATTGGCAGCCACAGGCCCCTGAAATGGATCCAGGAAACACCCGCGAAATACAAACGGACGATCTTTGGTGGTATCCGGATTGGTCGACCAGGGGCTGACCATCGGCGTGCCGAGTTCATTGGCTTTACCACCGGCCGGAACGGCCTGTTTGGATGATTGCGGTCCCACAATTGCCAGGACTTCATCCTCGGTGATCAGCTTGGTGGCCACTTTGACCGCCGATTCCGCTTTGGATTCATTGTCTTCGGTAACCAGCTCGACTTTATATTTTTTATCTCCGACCTGAAGCCCCCCGGCGGCGTTGATGTCTTCAAGCCACATCTCGGCCGCAAACTTGGTACCCTCGCCCACTTTGGGAATGTCACCGGTAATGGGTGCATTAATGCCGATCTTGATGGTTTCCGGTCCCTTCGGCCCGCAAGCATAAAGCGCCATAATCGCCGCAATACACAGAATAACACCGGCTAACAGAAATCCTTTTTTCATGGCAACCTCCTTTTCCACTTTCGTAAGTAATTTGGTTTTGGGATTATTAGTAACTGTGTTGGCAAGGTCTTAAAAATGATTTGGGTCCATAACACATGGTATTTTTTTTTTCAACTTTATTCCCTCAAAAATCAGATGGTCTTCATGACCGGCGCGGCTACCAGCACGCGCAGAAAAGCCCATCCGTATGGCAAATAATAAGCAACGTGTCCACTGCGGTCATCACGCGAATTCAAAATTTGTGCGCTTTACAAACTGCAGCGACAAATTAAAATTTTGGGGGTAATTTTGAAGAAATCATAAAAAAATAAAATTTAATTGACAGTATCATCAATTTTCTCTAAATATTTTGTGTTTCGGTGTTACTTTTAACTGATGGGAGGCACATGAACATCGATAAAGCCAATCTGGCCATCATCAAGCATCTTCGCAACGGCCGAAAATCATACCAAAAGATTGCCCGCGAGCTTGCCCTATCTGAAAACACGGTCCGAACCCGCGTTCAAAAATTACTGGAAGAAGGCATTCTGGACATCAACGGGGTGATCAATCCGGAATCCATGGAGGGCCATCGCGTGGTGATCGTGGGGGTTAAGCTGCAAAGTATGGATCTGGTCAACAAGGGCAAAGAATTTAGCAAGCTGAAGGGCGTTGTTTCGGTCAGTGTGGTCACCGGGCGTTTCGACCTGATTCTAATGGTGCTTTTGAAGTCGGGATTCGGGTTGCTCGAATTTTATACCGAGGAAGTTTCCAGGATCAAAGAAGTTCAATCCGTAGAAACCTTTGTGGTATATAAAAGCTATAATTTGAAAGTTCCCTATGTATTGGAATAGGAATTTTAGAATCAAATTTTCTCTTTTGGTATCTAATTTATAGACATTACCACGAAAATACGAAATATTAGAAAGAACGAAATAATGGGAGTTGACCTTTTTCGTGTTTCCCTTTTTTCGCGCTTTCGTGGTGAATGAAAAAAACAAGGAGGAATGTGATGAAAGAACTCAATGAACTCAGTTTCCCCGATGATGTGCGTTATGCCAAATCACATGAATGGGCTCGATTGGAAGGTGATAAAATTAAGGTCGGTATTTCCGATTACGCCCAGGATCAGCTCGGTGACATTGTCTTTGTAGAATTGCCGGAAGTTGGCGACACATTTGGCAAGGGCGAAGAATATGGCACGGTGGAGTCCGTCAAGGCGGTCTCCGAGCTTTATATGCCGGTCGCCGGTGAAATCGTTGCCATCAACGACACGCTGGAAGATGCTCCTGAAAAGGTCAATAATTCGCCATATGGCGATGGATGGATGATTGAGGTCAAGGCAGATACGCCATCTGAAATAGATGAACTCATGGACAATAATGCTTACCTTGAAACGCTGAAAGGATAATCCCCATGCGTTACTTACCCCATACAGCGGAAGATATTGCCAGCATGCTCAAAGCGGTGCAAATTGACAGCCTCGAGGGGCTTTTTGCCCATATCCCTGAAGACTGCCGACGCAAAGAAGCACTCAAAATTCCCGCAGCGCTGACCGAATGGGAATTAAATGATCATATGGACGAACTGGCACAAACAATGGCCATCGCTCCTGATTATAAGGTGTTTCTGGGTGCCGGCAGTTATCGGCATTACGTTCCGGCGGCAGCCTCTTTTTTGGCTGCCCGCTCGGAATTTGTCACCGCCTACACCCCCTATCAGCCCGAGGTGAGTCAGGGCACCCTGCAGGCCATTTATGAGTATCAGACGCTGACCGCACGACTACTGGGTATGGAGGTTGCCAATGCATCGCAATACGATGGTGCATCGGCCCTGGCTGAGGCCATGCTAATGGCCATCCGTGTTTCACGCAAAAAAACGGTTGCGGTTTCAGGCACGGTACATCCGATGTATCGGCGCGTGCTGTCAACCTATCTTGAGCCCACCGGATTTAATATCATAGAGCTGCCGTATCTTCCGGACGGCTCTACGGATACAGGACCACTGAAGGATATGGAAGATTTGGCTGGGGTAGCAGTCCAGTCTCCGAATTTTTTCGGTTGTATGGAAAATCTGGAAGCCATCAAACAATCACTGCCGGACAAAAAAGCGCTGTTGGTGGTATGCTTCAGCGAGCCGCTGGCTTACGGCCTGTATAAAAGCCCGGGGCAGTGCGGCGCCGATATCGCCTGCGGCGAGGGCCAGAGTTTGGGTATCCCGCCCACCTTCGGCGGCCCGGGCCTGGGGATGTTTGCCGCCAAAATGAAATACGTCCGTAACATGCCGGGGCGTCTGGTGGGTCAGACGGTGGATAAAGAGGGTAACAAGGGCCATGTGCTCACGCTGTCCACCCGCGAGCAGCATATTCGCCGCGAGAAGGCCACTTCCAACATTTGCACCAACCACAGCTTATGCGCGCTGGCAGCTGTAATGTATATGGCTTCTTTGGGGGGAACCGGTTTTAAAAAATTGGCCCGGCTCAATTATGATAAGGCCGAGTACTTCAAAGGCGCATTACAGCAAGCCGGATTTACGCTGCCGTTTTCCCAACCGACATTCAATGAGTTTGTGGTTGCGTTTCCAGACGGCTTTGAAAAAACCTATCAAGATTTGCTGCAGAAAAAAATCATTGCCGGCCTGCCGCTGGCCGATTTTTATTCGAAGCTGAAAAACCATTACTTGCTGTGTGCAACCGAAACAACTACCCGGGAGGATATGGATACCCTGGTCAAGGAGATCGTACAATGAAAGAAACCTTAGGCACTACGGGATTGATATTTAATGAACCCCTGTTGTGGGAAAAGGGGAAAAAGGGGCGAAGCGGTTTTTCGCTTCCCCGGCGCGATGTGGACGGACATCCGGTCGATAAAAAATTAGCAGGACCCGGTCCGGATTTTCCGGACCTGAGCGAGGTCGATGTCGTGCGTCACTACATCCGGCTTTCACAATGGAACTTTTCGGTCGATTCCGGCATGTATCCGCTGGGCTCGTGCACCATGAAGTACAACCCCAAAACCAACGAGGTACAATCCGCGCGGCCCGGACTGGCGCAAGCGCACCCGTTGCTGCCGCAAAAGCTGTCGCAGGGGGTACTTAAGATGATGTACGACCTCGAGCAATATCTGACCGAAATCACCGGAATGGATGCCACATCCCTGCAACCGGCTGCCGGTGCTCATGGCGAGCTGGCCGGCATGCTGTTGTTTTATGCCTATCATAAGAGCAAAGGCACACCGCGATCCAAAATCATTGTTCCGGATACGGCCCACGGCACCAACCCGGCCAGCGCAGCGCTGTGCGGATATCGATCCATTCCGATCAAATCAAATGAGAGAGGCGTACTTTCACCGCAGGCGGTTGAGGAAGTCATGGATACGGACACCGCCGGCATCATGGTCACCAACCCCAACACACTGGGCCTTTTCGAAGAAAACATTAAAGCGGTTTCCGAAATTGTTCATGCCAAAGGCGGCCTGGTTTATGGCGATGGCGCCAACCTGAATGCCGTCATGGGAATCGTCAACATGGGCGAACTCGGCATCGACGTGCTGCACCTTAATCTGCACAAAACCTTTTCCAGCCCGCATGGCGGCGGCGGCCCCGGTTCCGGACCGGTCTGTGTTCGCAAGCATCTGGAGCCGTTTTTACCGGTACCCCGCGTGATTAAACAAAAAGATCGCTATATTTTGTCCGAGGATTTCCCCGAAAGCTTCGGTAAAATTCACGCCTTTTACGGTAATGTGGGCGTCATGATCCGGGCCTACAGCTATATTCTCAGTATGGGGCCTGAAAATCTGAAAAAGGCCAGCCAGCTTTCGGTTTTAAATGCTGCTTATATCAAAGATCAACTGAAAGGAACTTTTCATCTACCTTACGATCGGCCGTGTATGCATGAGTGCGTCTTTTCAGATAAATTCCAGGAGCCGTACAAGGTCACAACTCTGGACATGGTCAAGCGACTGATGGATTATGGATTTCATCCCCCGACGATTTATTTTCCGCTGGTGGTCTCCGGCGCAATCATGATCGAGCCGACAGAGACTGAATCCAAGGAAGATATCGACCTGTTTATTGAATCGATGAAAGCCATTGCCAAAGAAGCAAAAGAAAATCCTGAATTGCTGCATGCAGCCCCCCAGAAAACCAAACGCAAAAGGCTGGATGAGACGCTGGCTGCGCGCAAACCATGTCTGACCGGATAGGGTTAGTGGTCCGTAGTCAGTGGTCCGTTGTGAACAGCTATCAGATAATTTGGTTGCATAATGAAGGAAAACCAAAATATAAAAAATGATGCCCACAATGATCATTCGCCATCAATCGGTGATCGTGCAACAACGGACTACGGACAACAGACAACGGACCCCGAAACGTGGTTGAGCATTGATTTTAAGCGCATAGATTACCGTGAAGCCTGGGCACTGCAG
>JASFEV010000165.1:0-10271 GCA_050124655.1 Desulfobacterales bacterium | reverse complement strand
CAAAGACACCGCCGGCCTCCCATAGACCCCAGAAGCCAGGAACCGATGGCAGGGCGATGAACAAGCATATGATCACCATCACAGCAAACATTTCCAGGTAGGATAAGTGCACACCCGGGCTGCCAAAACTGAAAATCCAATATGAAAGGGCCGCGGTGATCCACACCAAAAGTGAGTAGATGGCACAAATGAATATTTTTTTGGGATACTTTAATAACGTAAAGCCCAAGGCAATATTGTCAATAAATCCAATAAGCGGTTCGCATATTTTGGCGCGAATCTTTTTTTGAGTCGACTCGGCCGCAAAAAATGCCAGAGCCGGAAGGGCCAGGATCAACCGGTGGATGACACGGCGAATCGATCGAATGCTAACGGCAATCATGCCAACAATCAACACAATGCCCATCAAAATAATTCTGCTGAAAAGGGCCTCCAGCGTGGCGCGATTAAGACGAAAATCGCCAAATATGATTTCTACCTCGGGATTGATATCAATGGCTGCAAACGTAATCACCGCAAAAGTCACCAAAGCGCTTACATCAAATACGCGTTCGGCCGCAACAGTGGCAATTCCGGTGGCAAAGGGCACCTTTTCTTTTTTTTGTAAAATGGCTGGCCGCGCAAATTCACCAAGCCTTCCCGGAAGGATGCAGTTGATCATAAAGCCGATCATCATGGGATTGAAAGCACGCCAGATGCCGATTTTATGGTTCGATCCCAGAATATATTGCCAGCGCAATGCGCGCAGAAAGAAACTCACAAATACCAGCCATACGGCTGGAATCATCCAGAAGTAATTGATCGATCCAAGATAATTGATGAGGTCTTCAAGCGGAATGTTGCGAAAGGCAAAATAAAGCGCGGCTACTGAAAGAACAATTCCGGCTGCCAAGGAAATGAGAATATGATTTTTCATAAAGAAAAAGTGGATCGGCTGATATGCGCAGCATTCAAATGGGTCATCAACTATTGGTCATAGGCTGCCAAAATTTTGCGGCCAAGGTTGATGTCCTCATGGATCTGGTATTTGAGTTCGTCGATACTCCCAAATTTCTTCTCGTCCCGAATCCGTTCGATAAAGTTGACGCGAATTTTTTGGTCATAAATATTTTCGTTAAAATCCAGGATATGGACTTCAACGGTAAATTCGTTATCACTGAAAGTGGGGCTGTAGCCGATGTTGGCCACGCCCTTATAAAGCTGGTTGTTGTGTTCAACCGTTACAGCGTATATTCCGGTCTTAGGGCACAATTCATCTTGCAAATTGATATTGGCAGTCGGAATTCCCAGCAATTTGCCGCCGCGGTCCCGTCCTTTGACCACCAATCCTCTGATTTGATAATGACGACCGAGCATCTTGCGGGCCGATTCAATCTCACCGGCCATCACCAGTTTCCTGACGCGGGTGCTGCTGATGCGATCCGGCCTATTGCGGGTTGCCTTGATCCATTTGGCCACAATGACTTCATAGTCCAATTGGGATGCATAGGATTTTAATACTGCCAGGTTGCCTTCGCGGTTTTTGCCAAATGTATAATCCTCCCCGACGATGATGGCCTTCATACCAATTTTTTTGATCAGCAAATCTTTGATAAATTCTTCAGCCGATAGATCAGCGAATTTTTTGGTAAAAGGGACACAGATGAGCACATCGATTCCGGAGCGTTCGATGAGCTCTTTTTTTTGCTCGTATAGGGTTATCAGGGGTGGATGGTCGTTTTGCTTTAGCACCCGCATGGGGTGCGGTTCAAAGGTCATGGCAATGGCCGTCCCGTTGATCGCATCCGCCTTTTCAATGACTTCATGAAACAGCGCCTGATGGCCAATGTGAACACCATCAAAATTTCCGATAGTAATGACGGCATTAACAAACGGTTGCTGGATTTGTTCGAGACGATCGATAATTTTCATTTTAGATGTAAACTCATTATCCCTGATCTTCAGGCCTTCGCCGGGCATAACGGCCTTGACATGCATAGTAAAAAAAGATATTTAAAGCAACCCTTGCATACACTCTTGCACGAGGGATTGCGGTGCGTGCCGAAGTGGCGGAACTGGTAGACGCGCTAGGTTCAGGGTCTAGTCCGGGTATCCGGGTGGGAGTTCGAGTCTCCCCTTCGGCACCACAATAATAAACACAAAGAGCGCAATTTCAATATTGCGCTTTTTTCGTTTTAATGCTTCATTTCAACTTCTGCAAATTGATTGGGTTCAATGACTTGCAAGCCGATTCGAATGACAAACGAATGACGATGGCGCTGGTTATCGACAATACTAGCGTTGAATTGTAACGCTGTTAATGATCACCGGCTCTACAGGTCTGTCACCGGGACCCGTTTTAATAGATCCGATCTTTTGGACGACATCCATTCCGTTTACGACCTTTCCGAAGACAGCGTGTCGATCATCCAGGTGCGGTGTGGGTGCCAGGGTAATGAAAAATTGACTGCCGTTGGTGTTGGGCCCGGCATTGGCCATAGACAGAATTCCCTCAGAGGCATGCCGCAAACCAGCATCAAATTCATCTGCAAACTGGTAACCCGGACCGCCCGTTCCGTTTCCCTGAGGGCACCCGCCCTGAATGACGAATCCGTCAATGACACGGTGAAATGTCAGGCCATCATAAAAATTACCGTCACGGTTGGTCTTCTGGCGGCCTTCTGCCAGGTTAATGAAATTCCAGACAGTTTGCGGGCATTCCTTGGCGTAAAGCTCCGCTTCAAAGGCGCCCTGACTGGTTTCAAATATTGCAATCGGTCGATCAATGTCTTCTTGGTAGTCGATTTTTTGGCTCATTGTTTTTTCCCTTTGCTAGTTTATAAAATGGTTGATGGGCAATGACGATTCGGCCGCAAAATAAAGCAGCATTGACCTGTAAGTCAAACTTACCGATGCGTGCCGTTATTCGATGATACCCAGTAGGGCATCGTCAACCCGATCTGCAATCTTGACCGACAAAAGCTGGTTGGCCAGCGAACGATTGTCGTCAATTAAGACCGTCACATAGTTGGATGAGAGGCCTTTTAAATAGCCGGTAGCCGCATGTCGGGTTGATTCAACCAGGATCTCTAATTGCTGGCCGATAAAGCCTTGCAAAAATTTCAGGCGCTTGGAATTTCCCAGACGGCGCATTTTTTCACATCTTTCTTTAATCACTTGGGCTGAAAGCGCATCGGTGTAACTTGCAGCCGGTGTACCCGGTCGGGCGGAAAACGGAAAAACATGTAAGTAGGTGACGGGCAGGGAGCGGATACATTCAAAAGTGGTGTTGAAGGCTGCATCATTTTCACCCGGAAATCCCACCAGAATGTCAGCGCCGATGGCCGCATCCGGAATACGCTTGTGAATTTTTTGAATCAGTTGCTTAAAATCATCTGCTGTGTAAGGTCGCCTCATTTTTTTTAAGATACCGTTGTCACCGCTTTGCAGCGGGATGTGAAAGTGACGGCACAAACGCGAAGATTCTGCCATCTGCTCTATCAGTTCATCGGTCATTTCAAGGGGCTCAATGGAGCTGAGCCGCAGGCGGGGGATTGCGCTTGCATGCTCAATACGTTTCAGCAAGTCACTCAAGTTGGTTTCAGGTTTTAAATCTTGTCCGTAATGACCCAGATGGATGCCGCTGAGCACAATTTCAATATAGCCAGCATCCGACAATGCCCGGATTCCATCGATAACATCGTCCGGCGGCAAGCTGCGACTGGGCCCTCTGGCACGGGGCACAATGCAATAGGTGCAAGCGGCATTGCAACCGTCCTGTATCTTGAAAATCGGTCGGGTGCGGGTGACTGCAATGGCGGCCGGCGCCAGCTTGAATACCGGGGATGTGGTTATCTCGTTGCAGATGATGATGGTCTTATCGGCTCGTTGATCAAGTGCGGCCCCGCTGAATTCGACAATACGATGTTTATCCGCGTTGCCGACGATATACTGTATGCCGCTTATTTTTTCGAGGGCATTGGGTTCAGTTTGTGCGTAACATCCTGTGACGATGATGCGCGCATCAGGGTTGGCGCGGATGGCCTGACGCACGGCCTGGCGGGATTGCATGGCTGCCTTTTGCGTAACCGTGCAGGTGTTGATGACAACCATCTGCGAAGATTCATTGATATCGGCTGGTATCCAATCGCTAGCTTGCAGTTGTTTTGCAATCGTGTCCGATTCAGACTGATTGACCTTGCAGCCCAGGGTGCAGATTTTAAACGTCGGCATTTTATTCTTGAATGGAAGCTTATTTTTCATCTAAACCCAGTTTGGTTATTGATAAGGCCTTTTAATCTATTGCTATTTAGAGCGACTGTCAACATAAGCCGGCTTTGAGTGACAGTTGCCCGTTGGAAAGCGATGACCCGCTCGAAATAAAGCACGAGGTAGGGGCAGTTGTTCTCAGCGAAATCGTGCAAGATTCGGATTTCAATTTATTGATTTTCGATACAAAATCTCATAAAATTAAAATTGGAAGACATCCCTGATTTACTGGACTCAGGGACAGGATGAGGACGACTTTAATCCCTCTTTTTCGAAAAGCAATAGCCATCGATGAAACCCAGATTGACGCATAGCGCATTTGCAGCGATGCATGCTTAAGGGATCGGGAATGCTTAACACGTTTGCATATCGAACCACGGGGCTGGCCATCAAAACGATTACCAACCTGTCAAAGGCCCAAATCACCTACCATGGTGAAAACAATATCCCCCCTGGATCCAATATTTTTGTCATCAATCATTTTACACGGCTTGAAACCTTTCTAATGCCTTACGTGATTTACCGTTTAACCAAGATTCCGGTCTGGTCCTTGGCATCCTTTGAGCTTTTTAAAGGCGCCTTTGGAATGTACCTGGATAAAGTGGGAGCGATTTCCACCAAAAATCCGGACCGGGATCGCCTGATTGTTAAAACGCTGCTAACCGGTGAGGCCAACTGGATCATTTTTCCGGAAGGCCGTATGGTCAAAAACAAAAAAATTATTGAAAAAGGGCGTTTTATGATTTCAGCCGCCGGCGGTAAACATCCACCGCATACCGGCGCCGCTACGGTGGCCCTGAGGACCGAATTCTACCGCCAGCGGATAAGAAAATTGCGGCTTGAGGGCTCCGATGAAGTCCAGCGTCTGTCTGAGCAATTTCAGATCCAAGAAATGGAGCCGGTCGTAAATGGTGATACTCACATCATCCCTGTCAACCTGACTTATTATCCGATTCGTGCGCGTGAAAACATTTTGAGCAATCTGGCTGTACGTCTGGTCGATGATTTGCCTGAACGCCTTATTGAAGAACTGATGACCGAGGGTTCCATGCTGCTTTCCGGTGTTGATATTGATATCCGCTTCGGAGAACCTATCCAGGTGCTTGAGTGTCTGCAATGTTCACCGATCGATATGGATATTTCCGCTAAGAGACAGATCAATTTCGATGATGCCATACCCTCACGAACCCGGATGCGAATTGAAGCGCTGCATTTGATGGAACGCTACATGACCGCCATTTACAATTTAACCACCGTGAATCATGATCATTTGTTTGCATCCATGTTGCGGGCGATGCGTTCCAAAACCATTGATGACCAAGACCTGCGCGATCGTGTCTTTTTAGCCTGCAACCGCATTCCGCACAAAACGAATATCCATCTGCACCGTAGCATGGACGATGATCAGGTTCATTTACTAACCGATGATCGCTATCACAAATTCCAGGATTTTTTGACCGTGGCCCTGGATTCCGGCATTCTTTCCCGCAAGGACAAATTGCTCGTAAAAGATTCCTCAAAATTTTCATCAGCTTACGACTTTCATAGGGCCCGGATTGACAACCCTGTTGATGTGATTGCCAATGCTGTTGAGCCCATCACGCCGTTGCAACGCATCGTCAAGCGGCTGGCGGCTCAACCCCGATTTTGGATTCGCCGCAAAGTGGCCCAGCACCTGATGGAGGCCGCCGTTGCGGAGTTTAAAAAGGATTATGCCACCTTTAAGATTGAGGGAGAAAGCAAACCTATGTCAGTGGGCATGCCCTTTCTGATCAAAGGCCGCTCCAAAGACCTGGGCATCATCCTTTCGCATGGCTACATGGCTGCGCCTTTGGAAGTCCGCGAATTGGCTGAATATTTAGGTCGAAAGGGGTATTGGGTCTATGTGCCGCGTTTAAAAGGCCACGGAACGTCTCCGGAAGATTTGGCGATGCGTTCTTATTTGGACTGGCGACATTCTGTCGATTGCGGCTATGCCATTATCAGCCATATTTGCAAACGGGTGGTGGCCGGGGGCTTTTCAACCGGAGCAGCACTGGCTTTGGATCTTGCCGATCGCATCGATGCGGTGGCCGGTGTTTTTGCAGTTGCCGCCCCAATGCGCCTAAAAGATTTCTCAGCCCGATTTGCGCCGGCCGTTGACATGTGGAATCGTCTAATGCAGAGAGCTCGCCAGCCCGGCGCTAAAAAGGAATTTGTCGAAAACAAACCGGAAAATATCCATATTAATTACCTGCGCAATCCGATTTCCGGGGTGGTGGAAATCGATCGCCTGATGGATGGTTTGGAACCGAGATTGACCGATATTAACGTACCGACGTTGGTTGTTCAATCCAGGGGTGACCCGGTTGTTGAACCCAAAGGATCCCGTGAAATCTTTGAATTGATCGGATCCTCTGATAAAGAATACTTGCTCTTTAATTTTGATCGACATGGTATTCTACTGGGCGAAGGCGCTCAAAAAGTCCATGATCGTATATTTAATTTTATTAAAAGATTATAATATATTATAATATTTTTATAAAGTTTTACATAACTTAAGTTGTCTGGCAATATTTTGCATTTATCCCAGCCAATACCCTATTCGACTCCTACGTCAGCCGCCAATCATATGTGTCGCATGCACCTTTATTTCCTTAATTCATGATTCGGGTCCTGCAGCAGCCCAGGGTTTCAAAGAAAAGCAAACGGTATTCGTGGAAAAAGGCAAGAGACATATTTTTCTTTGGATCTATATAACTACTTATTATTACATATTATATTGTATTAAGTCCGTGTTGAAACAGCAGGAAATTTTGACATAAGCCGTTATTTATATTACAATATTTCACATATACAGATGCAAATTTGTGTGCAAAGGACCAGCTGAAAAGATGAAATACGGACTTTGGGTCATCGGCATCCTGTTTATGGTTTCTTGCGTAAAAACCATCCCAGCTGTGAAAATTGCAGAAGAACACATGGTTCAGGACTGCGACCATATTGCAACCCTTTCGGAAACAACAGATCCCGGGCGAATTTTAGATCATTATCGCCCCTCTGAGCACCAGGATGTGATTTTAAAGCGGGCTGCAAACCTTGGGGCTACTCACATTGTCTGGCTGTATGATTATAGAGTGGGCTCGGCTGCCGACGCTTATCGTTGCGATAACTGATTGGCGGCTGCTGAGATATTAAGCGGGAAGCCCTTTGGCAACAAAAACATGAACCCTTAATGTCAAATTGAAAAAAATGCATATGGCTAAAAGAAAGATGTATAACACAACTCTGGATGCTGATTTAATTAAGGAAATCAGGATCCTGGCCGCGCAACTCGAAAAACGCCAAAACGATCTTCTCGAAGAGGCCATCCAAGACCTTCTTGAAAAGTATAAGTTCAAAGAACCGGCAAACTAATCGCTATAAATGCTTGATTTTGATCATCTCATGGTGATATGAGACACCCTGAGGTGGTTTGATGAATTCAAATCCTGAAAAAAGAGATCATACGCGCTTTGACTACCAGGCACCGATTGTTCTCGAAGATGCCAAGTTTGGTGTCCTTCAGGGAGCCCGAATGTTCAACTACAGCGATTTCGGGCTATATTTTGAAACCGATCACTTTTTAGCCCCCGGTAGCGATATTTACGTCGGTATTCCCAACTCCCCTTACACCCCCGACCCTGATATTTATGAGCGATATCAAGCTGTTATAAGATGGCGTAAACCATTGAAAAAATCATCTTTTTATTATGGTTATGGCGTTCGATTCTTAGATACCGATCCGTTAGACCGACCCATCGAAAGAGGGATTGAATCCCGCAAGCATCCACGCAAACCATGCTCTTTGTACATAAAATATGCGGTTGGCCGCAAAATCTATCCAGGGGAAGTCAAAAACATAAGCCAGGGCGGCTTATATCTTCAAACCAATGAAAGAGACGGCCTGGAAGTGGGCACACCCGTTCAGCTGGCAATCCCCAATCGCAAAAAAGGCAATATTATTCAGCGTTATGCCAGAGTCATCTGGTCCAATCGCAATGGTGTCGGGGTTGAATTTCAACGCATGGTCAAAAAGATATGGAAGGGTCCCAGAAAAGATAAATGAGCACTTGACATGATACATTGTGGTATTAGCATACATTTTAGCAGCAATTGCTGCAGAGTTGTTAATTGGTTAACCTGAACTTAACCCTTAACACTTTCCTCTTTCCCCAAGCGGCCCATTCCCCATGGGCCGCTTTTTTTTGAGCCCGACACGTGAGACAGAGGTCGTCGGCCAAATCTTGACAGATTAAAACGGTAACTTATGTTATACTCGAGGCGGTTGTTTGTGAACCTCCTTCAATCTCCTCGTTCTGCTGGGTGGTTCTTTGGGACCACCCATTTTTTTAGTTGCGGTTATGGGCCGCAGCTCGTAATTGTAAATGGTGCTATGTTAAATTTACCTGTAATTGAAATTTTTTCAGATTATATCTGACCGTGGTGTTATTTCATCACCGGGCGTGTTGAAAAATTGAAGCGCGAATTTCAAATTAGGGTTCAATGGTTGGCGTTTCCACTTCATCCGGAAACCCCACCAGAGGGACGTTCTCTCAAAGATCTGTTTGCCGGGCGCAACATTGATCTCCCTCAGATGCTATCCCATCTTAGCCAAGAAGCGCAACGTCTGGCATTGCCCTTTGGAGATCGGCAGAAAACATACAACAGCCGCAGAGCCCAAGAGCTGGCAAAATGGGCCGAGCAGATGGGAAAAGGCGATGTTTTTCATGACGCTGTGTTTCGGGCCTATTTTGCGCAGGGACACAATATTTTCAATATGGATACCCTGGCGAAAATTGCTGATTCGGTCGGACTCGATCAGGCGGCTACACGCGATGTGATCGATTGCGGATCTTTTAAAGCGGCAGTTGATCGTGACTGGGAACGGGCGTATCAATCCGGTATCCGAGCAGTGCCCACCTTTATCATTGGCGGTCAATCAGTGGTTGGCGCCCAACCTTACCATGTGCTGAAAAAAATGGTACGTCACATCTCGGACAATGCTTGAGCTAAAATTCACGGTTGGCAAACCGAGCAAAAGACGTAGCAGCTGATTAACAGGATAAGACATGAACGGAATTGCCTTGATTATACTAGGAGCGCTAACTGGCAATTTCATATTGAATTTACTCGCCGATGGGCTCAATCTCAAAAATATCAGTAGCGAACTGCCCAAAAGCTTCAGAGGCGTTTACGAAGCGGATCGATATCGCAAATCGCAGCAATATCTTAAGGTCCACACGCAATTCGGCTGGTTTGTGGCGGCCTTTAATCTTTTTGTTTTACTTGTTTTTTGGTTCGCTAAAGGATTTCCGCTGCTCGACCGATGGGTACGGGCATTGGAACTGGGGCCGATTTTCAGTGGCCTGATATATATCGGCATTTTACTACTTTTGAAGGGCCTTTTATCCTTACCATTTAGCATCTATCATACCTTTGTGATTGAAGCCCGTTTTGGCTTCAACAAAACCACGCCGGCCACCTATATCTTAGATATGCTCAAAGGTGTGTTGCTGGCAATCTTGTTGGGAACACCGCTGTTGGCGGCCATATTGGCGTTCTTTGAATACGCCGGGCCCCATGCGTGGTGGTACTGCTGGATCGGCGTGACGCTCTATATGCTGATGGTTCAGTTCATTGCGCCTGCCTGGATTATGCCACTGTTTAACAAGTTCACGCCGTTGGAAGAAGGAGAACTTAAATCGGCCATCTTAGCGTATGCAAGCAACATCCAATTCCCTTTAGAAAATGTCTATCAGATGGATGGATCGCGGCGGTCTACCAAATCAAATGCCTTTTTCACCGGTTTTGGTAAACACAAACGCATTGTTTTATTCGACACTTTGATAAAGCAGCACACCATTAGGGAACTCGTGGCCATATTGGCTCATGAAATGGGACATTACAAAAAAAAGCACGTTCGCCAAGCGCTTGTATGGGGTATCTTGCAAACCGGACTGATGTTGTTTTTATTGGGGCAGTTCATTTCCTATCGGGGGCTT
>JASFEV010000164.1:0-10292 GCA_050124655.1 Desulfobacterales bacterium | reverse complement strand
TCTGGGACGACAATGTGCTCAGTAACAAAATCAAAGCCAAGCTGATTGCCGAACCGGAAGTCCGTTCGCTGAATATTGATGTCGACGTCTATTTAGGGGTGGTGACACTTACGGGAGTGGTCAGCAGCAAATATCAGAAAGACCGGGCAATCGAAATTTCCCGCCGCACCGACGGTATTGTCAAGGTCATCGATAATATTAAAGTTCGTTGATCTGTCTTTTATTGTAATTAGCCACAGACCCACACAGACTTGCACAGACAAATCTTTTCCTCGGGCGACCCATCTTCGCTCTGGCGAGCTTCGCCGGGGCAAGCCCTGCCCGAGGAAAAACTGTATGCCCTGCGGGCAACAGTTTTAATCATCTCAAGATATATTTTAAGTCGACTAATTCTAATCTAGTTAAAAGGGATAGTGATCGCATATTTTTAAAATCGCGAAGCGATTGACTATTTTTGTTCGGCCAATGTCGGCCGAACAAATGGTTAGTGTGAGTCTGTGTGGGTCTGTGGCCAATTTCACCCCTTTTCAATTAAACTCACAATCCGCTGCAGCACTTTGCCGGCTTTAGCCTGAATCAGCACATCACACATATTATCGCAAGGGGTTTCAGACAGGTTGACGATGGCCAAAAAGGCATTGTTTTGTCGGGCATACACCGGCATATGGGCCGCCGGCTGCACCAGCAGGGTTGAGCCCACCACCATGAAAAAATCACACGACTGGGAAAGTGCAACGGCTTTTTCAACTTCGACAACGGGCATGGCCTGGCCAAAGGAAATCGTGTCGGGCTTTAAATAACCGCCGCAATCGCATTCCGGGGCCGCATCGCCGGATGCTAAACGCCGGCAGGTTTCTGCGGTGGATGTGATCTTGCGGCAGCTCATACAGCGGATGCGCCGGGTATTGCCGTGCAGCTCGATAATATTTTCATCCGCAATTCCCGCTTCCTGGTGAAGCCCATCCACATTCTGAGTGATAACCGCTTCCACCATTCCCAAATCATAAAGCCTGGCGATGGCAGTGTGCCCGGCATTCGGCTGCGCCTGCTGGATACCCTGGTAGAGCTCCTGCCATCGCCGCCAGTATTCTTCACGGGATTTGCGCGAGCTCATAAATTCGTCAAAATAGACCGGACGGAATTTGTCCCAGATACCGCCCTGGCTGCGATAGTCCGGTATGCCGCTTTCAGTGGAGATACCGGCACCGGTGAATACGATATTTTTTCCACCCTGCTTTATATTATCTGCAATTTGGGCAATTTTATCATCCATGATGTTTCATATTGCTTCTGGCTTCTTGCCTCTGGCTACTGGCAAAGAGCCCGTGATCAATTACTGACAGCCAGCTGCAAGCTGCCAGAAGCCAGCAGCTGAATCCTTGAACCCGATGCTTAGCAACCGGAAACCGGTTGCTAAGCTTCTTTGAACTCTGAAACCAATTGCTGCAGGGACGCTTTGGCATCGCCGAAGAGCATGCGGGTGTTGGGTTTGACAAACAGCGGGTTGTCCACCCCGGCGAAACCGGCTGCCATGGAGCGCTTGAGAACAATTACTGTTTTGGCCTGATCGGCATTGATGACCGGCATGCCGTAGATAGGGCTCGATTCGATTTCTCTGGCGGCCGGGTTGACGACATCGTTGGCCCCGATAACCACACAAACGTCAACGCTTTCCATTATCGGATTGACATCATCCATCTCAAACAGCTGATCGTATAGGACATTGGCTTCAGCCAGCAGGACATTCATGTGGCCCGGCATGCGGCCGGCCACCGGGTGAATAGCGTAACGCACCTCGGCGCCGTTTTCCTCCAGAATATCGCCGATCTCTTTGACCGCGTGCTGGGCCTGAGCCACTGCCATGCCATAGCCTGGAACAAACACGACCGAGCGTGCGGCTTCCAGCACAAAATAAGCGTCTTCCGGGGAAATGGGAGACGGCTCGCCCTGCACCTGGTCGGCGCCGCCTTTGCTGACCGCCGCTTGCAAACCGCCGAAAAGGACATTGGCCAGGGAACGATTCATGGCCTTGCACATAATGCCGGTTAAGATCAAACCGCTGGCGCCCACCAGCGCCCCGGCCACGATCAGCACGTTATTTAAAATGATAAAGCCGGCGGCACTGGCGGCCAGTCCGGAATAGCTGTTCAGCAGGGCAATGACCACCGGCATGTCGGCGCCGCCAATGGGGATAACACCCAAGACCCCCAGAAACAGCGCTAAAATAATGATGAGGATTAAAAGTGGATAGGCGAGCGCTGCCGTCGGGCTCCAGACAAACAGGGCGCCGCAAATGAATATAGCGGCGATGATGGCGGCGTTGATAATTTTTTGGCCTTTGAAAAAAATCGGCCGGCCCGATATACGCTCGGCCAATTTGCCGTATGCCACCACACTGCCCGAAAATGCAACACCGCCGATCAGCACTGCCAGAACGATCGCAAAAATCACAAAGCGGTTGCCGTCGGGCGAGCTATGATAGTTTTCCCATCCCACCAGCAGGCTGGCCAGCCCGCCAAAACCGTTCAGGATCGCCACCATCTGCGGCATGGAGGTCATTTTTACGGTGCGGGCGGCAATTATGCCGATCAGCGCACCGACGACCACACCGGCAATGACCAGAGAAAACGATAAACAGCACTCAAATAAGGCTGCCACAACGGCAATGAGCATACCCAGAGCGGATACCATGTTGCCCTGCCGGGCACGCTCAGGTCGGCCGAGCATCTTGATGCCGATGATAAAGAGCATGGATGCCAGAATATAGCCGAAATCGATCAAAACCGCGCTGTAGTCCGTCATTTCTGCTCCTGATCTTTACGTTTGAACATGGCGAGCATGCGATTGGTTACCAGGTATCCCCCGACCACGTTGATGGTGGCCAGAATGAGTGCGATGGTCCCCACGATGCTGGCAAAGGTATCGGCTCCGGCTCCGGCTGCCGTGAGAGCCCCCACGATGGTGATACCTGAAATAGCGTTGGTCCCGGACATCAGGGGTGTATGCAGTTGCGACGGCACCTTGGTAATTAGTTCAACCCCGAGAAAAATGGCCAGAATGAACACAAAAATCAAAAGACCGATCGACATAATAAAAACCCCTTTCGACATACGCTTTTAAATTAAAATCCCAAGATCCAAGCACCAAATCACAAATAAATCTCAATTTTCAATAACCAAAAACCTGCTTGTAATTTTGAATTTTGATCATTGTGGTTTGTTTGATATTTGTGTTTTGTATTTTGGGATTTAAATTATTGTCACAGAGAAGATATCAGCCCATGTTGGCTTCTTGGACGTAATGATCCGCAATCATCTGGTTAACCACTTTTCCCTGATGGGTGATCACACACCCCTGTAATATCTCATCTTCAAAGTCCAGCACAAAACGCTTCTCTTCTGCATTCCAGAATTCATCCACCAGCGCATGCATGTTAGAAGAAAACATCTGGCTGGCGTTGACCGCCACTTTGCCCGGCAAATTGGCCAATCCGATGATGCGCACACCATTGACATCAACCTCTTGGTCCGGCTGCGAGCCGGCAATGTTGCCGCCGGATTCGACCGCCAGGTCGACCAGCACCGATCCTTTGGCCATACCCGCTACCATCTCAGCTGTAATGATAAGCGGTGCTTTGCGGCCAAATAGCTGGGCGGTGGTAATGACCACATCAGAGGCTGCGCAGACTTTGGCCATCCCCTCGCGTTGTTTTTGCAACTGTTCTTCGGTCAGCGCTTTGGCATAGCCGTCTTTCGTCTGGCCGGTTTCTCCCAGATCAATTTTTACAAAGCGCGCGCCCAATGATTTGACCTGCTCTTCCACCACCGGCCGGGTATCGAATGCTTCAACCCGGGCACCCAGCCGTTTAGCAGTTGCAATGGCCTGTAAGCCGGCCACACCAACACCGACCACAAAAACCCTGGCCGGCGATATGGTTCCGGCCGGGGTCATCATCATCGGAAAAATTTTATCGATGCGTTCGGCGGCAATAATGACCGCCGCGTATCCGGCGAGATTTGCTTGCGAGCTCAAAACATCCATTTTCTGCGCCCGGGTGATGCGTGGGATCATCTCCATGCTGATGGCCGTCACGTCTTTTTGTCTGAAGGCTTCGATCAACTCTCTTTCGTTGAACGGATCCATCAAGCTGACATAAATGCTTTCTTTTTTTAGCAGGGCGACATCTTCCATAGCCGGTTTGCGGATTTGAAGCACCATGTCTGCATTCTGATATAATTGACTGCGATCCGCTTCAATCGATGCACCGGCCTTTTGATAATCATCATCGGAGATGTTTAAAGTTTTGCCGATACCGGATTCAACGGAAATCTGCGCTCCTTTTTCAACCAGTCGGGCAACGTGCTCGGGGAGCAAGGCCACCCGATTCTCGGCAGGGTGAGTTTCGCTGGGCACGACAATATTCATCGTGTGCTTTTATCCTTCCGTTTAAGTTAAAATTCAGAGAGATTTGTATCGATTGCAGGCGTAAATTATCCAAAAAATTAAGACTTCTTTTCTTCCGCGTCAATAAATACATTGTCGCTTGGTGGAAGAATTTAGAGTTATATTTTTAGTGCGTTAGGCCGGGTGCGGAAAATTTGTGCCTGCTGTACCTGGCCGGAATGCTTGTTGCCTGGCATACGCTGTGACGCGGTCTAAAAGACGTCAAATTGGATTCATCATGCAGGTCTATCTTTGAGACGCTTAAATAAGTCAAGGGTTTGCTTACGGGTGTTTTCAATAGGACCTGAATTGTCAATAACAAAGGTGGCCCTTTTTTTCTTTTCTTCTATCGGCATTTGAGATTGAACCCGGGCAAGCGCATCGGCCTCTGAAAGGTGATCTCTTTGAACCAGGCGTTTGATTTGAATATGCTCGGGCGCATAGACGACAATAACATCGCTTAGATCGGTGTGCATGGCAGCTTCAAATAGCAGCGGTATGTCTAAGATTACAATAGATTTCGGATGGGTTTTTTGGATCTTTTTAATTTGACGGTTTACTTCTTGATTAACATGCGGGTGAACGATGCTGTTGAGCAGCTGCTTTTTTTGGTGATCGTTAAAAATAATGTCTCCCAGCATGTTGCGGTTGATCTCACCATCAGGCAGCAGGACCTCAATTCCAAACTGAGCGACAATTTCCCGGTAGGCCGGCAGTCCTTTTTTGACCACCGCTCGAGCAATGCGGTCGGCGTCGATAATAAAGGCCCCCGCTTCGCTTAGGATAGCGGATACTGCTGATTTTCCGGTTGCGATTCCGCCCGTGAGACCGATAACCTGCACGGGTAACCTCCTGCTCATTTATGATCATGACATCCAGTTTTGTGTCGCGCAAGTAATAAAAAAACACAGTCATATTTTAGCTTCTTGCTACTGGCTTCTTGCTGCTGGCTGTCTCGCGGACGGTGGGCCAGCCGCCAGTAACCAGCGGCCAGTAGCCTTTAAATAAGACAACAGAGCCAAAAAATGTAACATGCCTATTGTAACATTTCTGCGAAACATGACACCGATACAGCCATAATAAACCGCCGGTTGATATTGTCAATATTGAAATGCCATATTGTAGGGTGCGCAAAGGGCTGCCAGATGCTTGCATTTAAACGGTTGTGCATTACCATAATTTTGTATGCAGAACATTGTGTTCTTCATTTTCTTGGAATAAATCCTCACTGCGGTGAATTAAAGGAGGTGATGTCGATGGCTGAAGAAAAGTTTAAAATGGCCGCAGAGGTGTGTTCATATGTGGATGATGACCGCCGGAATTTAAACCTGGAAATTTGTCTTCCAGGGGTCGACAAAAAAGATATCAATCTAAAGATGCTTGAAGACAGTTTCAGTTTGAGGGCGCCCCGCAAAGACTTTGACTACGTCACCACCGCGGCATTTTGCTGCCCGGTGAATACCAAAGACGCCAGCGCGAAATTTGAAAATGGGGTCTTAAAGGTCACGGTCCCATTCAAAGATCCGATGCAGGATGCTCATCAGATAGCGATTCACTGACCGGCATCTCTAATTATATATGTTGCAAACACAAATAAAGCAGCGCCATTATTGGCGCTGCTTTTCTTTTCAAAAATCGGCGCATCAAAGACCATCACCTTCAGGTCTCTTCAACAGGCCCGTCAGGTCCCAAATGAAACGCCTTGACACTTACCGCTCCTGTTGATAATTAAACCTTTTTAATCCAAATTTCGCCGCTTTCCATAATACTGTTCTGAATGACAGAATTGCGGCATAAGGGGTTGTAGAGACCAACGTTTAAATACCGCAATGCTTTTTAAACAATCCCTATATCTCAAATAATACGTCCAATCTGAAGGTGCGGACCCGTGGACATCACCCGCTGTTTTTGAAACCGTTTCACATTGACTCAAATCCCGCAAATTTGACAGGAGCGAGCACGGATGGTCGATTTTGCCTACCAGGAAATGTTTCCCCTGGAAGTTGATTCTACCGAATACCGCCTATTGACGGAAGCGCATGTATCTGTGATTGAGATTGACGGAAAGCGGCTTGTACAGGTGGCACCGGAAGGCTTAACGCTGTTGGCCGAACAGGCGCTTCACGATGTCTCACATTTTCTGCGCGCCTCACACTTGCAGCAACTGTCTGCCATATTTGATGATCCGCAAAGTTCAGCCAATGATAAGCGCGTGGCCCTGGAGTTGTTGAAAAATGCGGTGATTGCGGCTGAAGGCGAGTTTCCCATGTGTCAGGATACCGGTACGGCCATAGTCATCGGCAAAAAAGGCCAGGGCGTCTGGACCGGTTATTCAGATGAAGAAGCCCTGTCAAAAGGCATATTCAATGCCTATACCCAGGGCAACCTGCGCTACTCCCAGAATGCGCCGTTAAACATGTATGACGAACAAAACACCGGCACCAATTTGCCGGCTCAGATCGAACTTTATGCGGTGCCGGGCGATGAATATCATTTTTTGCTTTTGGCCAAAGGGGGTGGCTCGGCCAATAAAACCTATCTTTTTCAGGAAACCAAAGCCGTTCTGACGCCCGAAGTGTTGTTGGATTTCATGACAGACAAGATGAAATCATTGGGCACCGCGGCCTGTCCGCCTTACCATTTAGCGTTTGTTATCGGCGGAACCTCTGCTGAATTCAACCTGAAAACGGTCAAGCTGGCCAGCGCCCGATATTTGGACGGTCTGCCAACCAAAGGCAGTTCGGCCGGGCATGCGTTTCGGGATCTGGACTTGGAGGCCCGCTTGCTGGAAATATCCCGGGAGCTGGATATCGGCGCTCAATTTGGCGGGAAATATTTTTGTCTGGACACCCGGGTAATCCGGCTGCCGCGTCACGGCGCCTCCTGCCCAATCGGGTTGGGTGTTAGCTGCAGTGCGGATCGCAATATCAAAGCCAAGATCACATCAAAGGGCATTTTTATCGAACAGCTGGAAACCAACCCGGCCCAGTATCTGCCCCAGGTTGATGTGACCGATGATGATGCGGTGCGCGTTGATTTAAACCAACCCATGGATCAGATCCGGGCGCAGTTGAATCAATATCCGGTGGCCACACCGTTGCTGCTGACCGGCAAAATTGTGGTCGCCCGCGATATCGCCCATGCCAAGTTAAAAGAGCGCCTGGATCGCGGCGAAGCCCTGCCGGACTATCTTAAAAGCCACATCATTTATTACGCCGGACCGGCCAAGACACCTCCGGGCTACGCATCAGGATCGTTCGGACCGACCACCGCCGGTCGCATGGATCCGTATGTGCCTGTTTTTCAGGCCCAGGGCGCTTCAATGATCATGCTGGCCAAAGGCAACCGCTCAAAGATGGTTACCGAGTCCTGCCAAAAATACGGTGGTTTTTATCTGGGTTCCATCGGCGGCCCGGCCGCCCGACTGGGCAAAGAATGTATCACCCATGTCGAAGTTGTTGAATATGAAGAACTTGGCATGGAAGCCATTTTTATGATAACCGTTAAGGACTTTCCAGCCTTTATCATTGTCGATGATAAGGGGAATGATTTCTTTGCAAAACTTTTAAATTAATATGCGTTACGAGTTTCGGGTTACGCGTTCCGAGTTAAGAATGAATCGTCGATTCTAAATATAAGACGCGCCGCATGAAATACCGAACCCGCAGCGCGGAACACGCAACACGCAACAATTCAAAGGAGCAAACTATGGCGACCAATGATATGAAAACCATGGATGGAAATACGGCAGCTGCGCATGTGGCGTACGCCATGAGCGATGTGGCGACCCTGTATCCGATCACGCCCTCTTCACCGATGGGTGAAATTGCCGATGAATGGGCAGCCGAGGGCCGCAAAAACATTTTCGATCAAGCCATGATCGTACGCCAGCTGCAATCCGAAGCCGGCGCTGCGGCGTCCGTGCACGGCTCGCTGGCGGCCGGGGCTTTGACTACGACCTTTACGGCCTCCCAGGGGCTGCTGTTGATGATACCCAATATGTATAAAATGTCCGGAGAACTGCTGCCGGCCGTGCTGCATGTTTCCGCCCGGGCGATCGCCGCGCATGCGCTGTCCATTTTTGGCGATCATCAGGATGTCATGGCCGTTCGCCAGACCGGCTTTGCCCTGCTGGCATCAGCTTCGGTGCAGGAAGTGATGGATCTGGGTTTGACCGCCCATCTGTCTGCCATTGAGAGCAGCATTCCATTTGCGCATTTCTTTGATGGTTTTCGGACTTCACATGAAATCCAGAAAATTGCCGTCATCGACTATGACGATATGGCCAAACTCACCAACTTTGAGGCAGTGGCCAAATTTCGCGCCCGTGGTGCCAATCCGGAGCGGCCTGAGCTCAGGGGAACAGCCCAGAATCCTGATATCTATTTTCAGGGTCGCGAAGCCGCCAACCCTTATTATCATAAGGTGCCAGGCATCGTCAGTGACTATATGAAAAAAGTCAGCGATCTGACCGGCCGGCAATACAATCTTTTTGACTATGTGGGTGATCCGGAAGCCGACCGCATCATCATCTCCATGGGCTCTTCATGTGAAACCATCGAGGAGGTCATCAACTATCTGCAAGGCCAGGGTGAAAAAGTGGGCCTGGTCAAAGTACGCCTCTTCCGGCCGTTTTCAACTGAACATCTGTTTGCCGCCATTCCGCAAAGCACCAAAACCATGACCGTGCTGGATCGAACCAAAGAGCCCGGTGCCCTGGGTGAGCCGTTGTATCAGGACGTGTGCACCGCCTATATGGAGCGCGCCCAAACCCCGCAAATTATCGGCGGCCGTTATGGTCTGGGCTCCAAGGAATTTAATCCGGCCATGGTGCTGGCGGTCTATGAGAATATGAAATCAGACAGCCCTAAAAACCACTTTACGGTGGGAATTCAAGACGATCTGACCCACACCTCATTGGATGTGGGTGATTCGCTGGATGTGACGCCCGAAGGCACCGTACAGTGTAAATTTTGGGGTCTCGGTGCCGATGGAACGGTGGGGGCTAATAAAAGCGCCATCAAAATTATCGGCGACAATACCGATATGTATGCCCAGGCCTATTTTTCCTATGATTCCAAAAAATCCGGCGGGGTGACCATCTCGCATTTGCGCTTCGGTCACAACCCGATTCAATCCACTTACCTGATTGATACCGCTGATTACATTGCCTGCCACAAATCCAGTTATGTGGACATCTACGATGTGCTTGAAGGCATCAAAGACGGCGGAACATTTGTCCTCAACTCGCGCTGGACACCTGAGAAAATGGAAGCCAAGCTGCCGGCTGATATGCGCCGCACCATCGCTGCCAAAAAGCTCAAATTTTACAATATCGATGCTGAAAAAATTGCCAGTGAAGTGGGCCTGGGCGGCCGTATCAACATGATCATGCAAACGGCCTTTTTCAAGTTGGCCAACGTGATTCCGGTGGATGATGCCATCGCTTATTTAAAAGATCAGATTGAAAAGTTGTTTGCCAAAAAGAGCCAGAAAATCGTGGATATGAACTTTGCCGCCGTGGATCAGACGCTGGAAAACCTGGTGGAAATCGAATATCCTGCATCATGGGCGGAAGCCACCGATACGCCCACGGCTGGAAAAGAAGAGCCGGATTTTGTCAAAAATGTGATGCGGCCGATTTTGGCTCAGCAGGGCGACAAGCTTCCGGTCAGCGCCTTCCAGCCGGACGGCATCTTTCCGGTGGACACCTCCAAGTACGAGAAACGGGGCGTGGCCATTAACGTGCCGGAATGGATTATGGAAAATTGCATTCAATGCAACCAGTGTTCCATGGTATGCCCCCATGCCAGCATCCGACCGGTGCTGCTGACCGAAGCGGAGCTGGC
>JASFEV010000163.1:0-10294 GCA_050124655.1 Desulfobacterales bacterium | reverse complement strand
GTAATAACTGCCCCCCCTATTGATGATCTACCCCCTTTCAGAATGAAATGATAACCAATGAATTGAGCGCTTATCCGTTTTATTTAATACGCGTTGCCTCTCCGCTGTGTGGGTAAAACAAAACCCCAATATTCTAATCCGCAAAATACAGTAAAATTTATAATAGCTGCCTGGATCAAACCAGGGACTTGCCGTATTTTTTGCGCTGTTCCTTCATCAATTTCAATTCCCTGTCGCCGGGGATGACAATATCCGGATCCGGCGTAAAATTTAGGGTGCGCTTTCTGCCTCTGTAGCGCACCGCGTTGAGGATGACCTTCATGGTCTCCCGTCGGGCTAAATGCTTATCATCGGATCGGATGACGTGCCAGGGCGACTCTGTGGTGTGCGTCTTTTTTAACAGCATGAATTTTTTTTCGGTAAATTCATCCCACAGCTCTTGGGCCTGCAAGTCCACTTCTGAGAGCTTCCATTGTCTTAAGGGGTCATTCTTGCGTCGCTCAAAGCGTCGTGCCTGCTCTTCTTTGCTGACCGAAAAATAGAGTTTAATCAGGATGGTCCGGCCTTCATCTTCAAGGAAATTTTGTTCGTAACTATTTACCTTCTTTAAAAAGCGTTTATACTGCTTGTCGGTGCAAAATCCCATCACCGGCTCCACCAGGGCACGATTGTACCAGCTTCTGTCAAATAAAACGACTTCTCCGGCATGCGGAAAATGTTCGATATAGCGTTTGATATGCAATTCTGTTTTTTGATATTCATTGGGTTTGCCCAGCGCCACCGCATGATACCTTTTTTCATTCATATAGCGGGTTACCCGGCGAATCGTTCCCCCTTTTCCGGAGGCATCCCGGCCGTCGAAAAGGATCACCATTTTTTTGCCGGTTTGCTCCAGATGGCGCTGCATTTTGATCAGCTCCGCCTGGTAGGGTTTCAACTCCTCTGCGTTGTAATATTTTTCCAGCACGGCCTCGATGATTTCATTTTTGTTTTTCTTTTTGAGAACCCTTAGGATTTTGTGAAGGCGTTTGTCCAAAGCCTCGGAAGCGACTTTCATTTCCACATCTTTCATGACCTCACTGACTTGCGCCATTGAACCGGTTATCCCCTCCGTCATATTATTTTGATTGCTTGCAATCGCATCTTTGGTTTTCATCTGAACTCCTATTTTATCATTTTTGAAAAGGACTGTATGTTTTTAACAACCTTTGAATAATTTTTCTTTGTCGGTTTTTTACCGGCAACTTTTAAGGTTGAATCCAGGACACCGGCCGCTTTGATGATCTTTTTTTTGTCGTTGTTGGATAATCCACTCTGTTTTTTTGCAAAAGCATTGAGACGGACCTTGAGCGTTTTGGATTTTTTTTTCAGATCGATGTAAGATTCCAGATACTTCTTTTTCCCCAGGGGCTTTAGATTCTCGTTGACCTGCTCTAAACGCTTTATCAGGATCCTAACCTGTTTTTTTAGACTTTGATTTATTTTTTCGACTTTCTTTTTCTTACTGGCTGTCGTTTTTGGGGCTGGTCGCTGCAGCTTTTTCCCATAAATCTCGGTCACAGAATCCTTAATCAGTTTCGCATAGTGTTCGCCGATGCCTTTGATCTGGGACAGGTTTTCCAGCGGCGTATGATACAGTTTTTTAATGGTTGTAATCCCTGATGCATGCAGAAATTTCATGCGTGCAGCACCGACATATTTAATTTGCTTCAGACCCTCCCCTTTCATGATTATCTCCCAATTCGGCAAAAGCGGTTTGTGTACCTTCAGGTTGTGAAGCTTTATATCGATTGTATAGGATGCGAACGATACCATCGGCTAAGCCGACCTGAGGAACGTAGATGACATCGATACCCGCCCATTTCATAATCTTAAGATAAATATCCAAAGCGGGAATGATGACGTCGGCTCGATCCGGCCGTAAGGCTAATTCCTTGATGCGTTCCTCAACTGTAAAATACTTTAAAAAGCGGCGGACTTTGATCATCTTTTTCTCCGATAGCGGCCTGCCGTTTTTACAATTGGCCAGACGAAACACCTTATTAATATTGCCGCCGCTTCCGATCGCCGCCATGGAAGAAAAGGGTGCCGAGCAATTTTTCAGCCACCGTTTCATTTTTTTCCAATAGGCCTTGGACACGAGCCCCTCCATCAACCGTATGGTTCCGATGTTGAATGACCCGGTCGTAATGATTCGACCCCGCGAAAAAAGGGTGATGTCGGTGCTGCCGCCACCGATATCCACGTACAAATAGGCATCATTTTGACCGAACAGGTCGGCACTTTTATTCTCAAAAATAAACTGGGCCTCTCTTTTACCGTCAATAATATCGATTTTGATACCCGCCTCGGCAATAATTTGATTGCAGATCTCCGGCCCGTTTTCCGCCTCGCGCATGGCCGAAGTCGCGCAGGCCATCATATCCAGCGGCTGAAAGGCGTCGATCAGATGTTTAAATCCGATCATGGTCGTCACCAGTTGCGAAACTTTACGATCTGAAATGTGTTTTTGGGTAAAGGCATCATCGCCCAATCGAATGGGCATACGAATCAGCGACATTTTTCTGAAAGTTGCTGAATACGCTTCTTCGAATACACCGGACAATAGCAGTCTCACGCCATTTGAGCCGATATCAATGGCGGCAAATTTTAATTGAGTTTCCATAACGATTCGCTCTAACTGAAACTATTAAGGCTCGCAGCTATGGGCCGCAGGCGTCTTTGACGTATTGAATAGCAACACATCTCCCGGCAAGGCATTTTATAAGTACATTAAAAGATACAATGAAGCAGCTTTGCGAGAAAGTCAAACCCTGTATGGCTTCTTTTTCTCATAAAAAATTTATTTTAAGCATGTTAGAATTTGATTAAGCATTCAAACCCAAACATGGGCATGCGCTAAATCATTTAAAAATAGAGTGTTATGGGCTTGCTTGATTTATATAGGTTGACATTCCATCCGATTATTATCTATAAGTAACAGATTCAGGGGAAATTATCGATTCCACGAATTGCGGTAGCTCTGAACCCGATTCACAACTTGCTTTCTACACCTCGCCCTTTCATCAAATGCGGATTTTACCAGCTCGATATTTCCTGCTTTGTCAATTTATTAAATAGGCGACCCATCAACGATGGTCGGAGGTGAGAAAAAAATATTATGAGCTCTCAGGTCCATCAACAAAAAGAAGCGGTAATTGACAAACACGACTCGGTGCCAGGCATTCCCGCCGAAAAGGATGGTCTCGAGGAAAATGAGGCTGCCACCGAGAAAAAGACGGTCGCAATAGATGTTGACGCCCCCGAAGCGCTTATCAACCGTGAGTTAAGCTGGCTGAGCTTTGCCCGCCGGGTGCTTGCGCTGGCCGAAGATCCGAATTTGCCCTTACTTGAGCGGGTCAAGTTTGCCGGTATTATGGGTATGCTCTATGATGAGTTTGCCATGAAGCGTATGGGAGGGCTCAAACGCAAGATAGAGAAAAGGAAACGCAAAAAGAAAACCAAACGCTCACCCGACGGTCTTACGGCCGAAGAGGAACTGCAGGCCTGCCGGGAGGAATTGCATCAACAGGCGCGCCTCGTTTCGCGTTTGGTGGCCGATACGATTCGACCCGATTTGGCTGCCGCCGGAATCCCCATTTTGGAATATGCCCAGTTAAGTGATAAACAGCAAAAACAGATGCAGCGCTATTTTATTGAATCGGTGGAGCCCATTCTGACACCGCTGGCTGTGGATGTCTCACATCCCTTTCCTTTTATCAGCTCCCTGGGGCTCAATCTTGCGGTGGAGGTCACAGAATCCAAAAAGAAACACAACCGCTTCGTGCGCATTAAAGTGCCGGCCAACCGTCCGCGCTGGGTGCCGTTGCGCGACAGTGCCGGATTCGTGCCCTTAGAGCAGGTGATCGCCTCTAATCTGGAGCTCCTATTTCCTAAGGCAGCTGAATTTAAATGTTATTTTTTCCGCGTCACCCGCGCCGCCAAGGATGACCCGTGGGAAGGAAACATTTTAGAAGATCCCGAAGCTGAACTTATTCCGGCCCGGATCATCGGCATGGTCACCAGAGAACTGACCGCCCGCAAATTCGCCGGTGTCACCCGCCTTCAGGTCGGTGCCGACATGCCCAAAAAGATGCAGCGCTGGCTCTGCGAGCAACTTGAAGCGGAAACCGATGAACTGGAAACTGTAGAAGGACTGATGAGTGTCGCGGACCTCATGAAGTATCGGGTGGAAGGTTACCCGGAATTACGTGATCCACCCCATCATCCCATAACCCATCCCCGTCTGCGGCAATTGGATCCTCGCGACTCTACAGACATATTTACCGAGATTCGCAAAGGCGATATTTTGTTGCACCATCCCTACCATAGCTTTGATAGCTCCATCCTACATTTTTTGAAAAGTGCGGCAGTTGACCCACAGGTACTGGCTATCAAGCTGACCATCTATCGCACCAGCAGTGATTCGCCCATCATTCAGGCGCTGATGGAAGCCACGCGCCAAGGCAAGCAGGTTGCGGTGCTGGTGGAGATAACAGCGCGATTTGATGAGGCACCCAACATTGCCTGGGGCAATCGGCTGGAGCGGGAGGGTGCCCACGTGGCCTATGGCGTAGAGCGGCTCAAGACCCACGTAAAACTGGCTTTGGTGGTCCGCGAAGAAATGGACGGCATCCGCCGCTATGTCCACGTCGGAACCGGCAACTATCACACCGTCACGGCCCGTATATACGAAGATATGGGCATTTTGAGCTGCGACCCGGAGCTGGGGTCCAATGTGGCCGCCCTGTTCAATGAACTGACCAGTGCCACACCGTCTCACGGTTATGGCAAACTCTTGGTGGCGCCCTACAATTTGCGCGATCGCTTCACCGAACTGATTCATCGTGAAGTGCAGCACAGCCGGGAAGGCCGCCCTTCGGGTATTTGGGCCAAAATGAATCAGCTCCAGGACGCAAAAATCATTCGCGAACTTTACCGTGCCGGTCAAGCCGGTGTGCCCATTTGCTTAAATGTTCGCGGGCTTTGCTGCCTGCGCGCCGGTGTGCCCGGATTGTCGGAAAACATCCGGGTCTATAGCACCCTGGGCCGCTTTTTAGAGCATTCACGGATTTATCGCTTTGAAAATGCTGGAGAACCGGAATTTTTCATCGGTTCGGCTGACTGGATGCAGCGCAATTTAGACCGCCGCGTGGAAACCATCGTGCCGGTTAGCGATCCGGAGCTGAAACTGGAGTTGGAGCAGACCATACAGGTTTACGAAAACGATAACTGCTCTGCCTGGGATATGCAGCCCGACGACAGCTACGTAAAACGGCGCCCGCACAATAACCAAAAGCCACATGCCGCTCAAGAAGTTTTTATCGATCTCATCGGAAAAAAAACAGGTATTTAAAAATCCTATCATGATCCAAAACCTGAAATTCCATCTGCCGGACGACCATGATGAAAAACAATTCATCCGCCAATTGGCCGATCAGTACGTCATCAAAAAGGCACCCGCCGTTGCCGATAAGATAGCGTTTTACGATACCTTTGACTGGCGCCTGTTTCAAAAATCACTCGTTTTGTACTCGTCGGATAACAGGCTTTATTTGCGCAAACTGGCAAAAAACGAGCCATTGGAAAGCATTGAATTCAGCAAGGCGCCTGTTTTCATCTGGGATTTTGTAGACAGTCATTTAAAAACGAAGTTGGCGCCGATCATAAAGATGCGCGCCCTTTTAAAACTTGTGGAAGTCTCCTCCCGAACGACGCCTTACCGTATTTTAGACGCGGCTGAAAAAACAGTGGCGCGTTTGGTTTACGAAGCATTGTACCTGCCGCGCAAAGGAAGCACTCCGGCACTGGCCAATCATTTATGGTTAAAACCCGTCAGGGGATATCCCAAATACGCTCGTCAACTGGCCAAAAGCATCAAGGCAGCAGGGCTGACCGTCAGCACCGAAAAAGAGCTTCTTATAAAGGCGCTGGCGTCAGCAGGCAAACAGCCAGGCAGCTACTCGGCTAAAGTGAATATCCAACTGGACCCGGCGATGCGCTCGGATCAGGCCGCTAAAGAAGTTTTGCACTTTTTATTGGATGTCATGCGAACGAACGAAGCCATCTTTGACAAGGATCTGGACACCGAAGTGTTACACGATTTCAGAGTGGCGATTCGCCGGACACGCTCGGCGCTGGCTCAGATAAAAAATGTTTTTCCCGCCCGGACGACGAATCGATTTAAAAAGGACTTTAAATATGTGGGTCAACTCTCCAACGCTTTAAGGGACTTGGACGTCTATCTGCTCTCCCAGGATGCTTATAAGACCATGCTCCCCCATGACTTGCGGGACGACATCGATCCGTTGTTCAGGCATTTGCACCAAAAACGAACAAAAGCATTTCAGCAAGTCAGGCGCGGCTTGAAGACTAAAAAATATGCCAAAATTATCAAAGACTGGGAGGCCTTTTTAAATCAGCCCCCGCCGGACTCCGCTGCAGTAGAAAATGCCACGCTTCCCGTAGTCGTTTTGGCGCGTCAGAGAATTTATAAGCGATACAGGGCGATTGTTAAAACAGGCAACAAGATTCTGGCCAACACCGAAGATGAGATGTTGCATGCCCTTAGAATTGAATGCAAAAAATTACGCTACCTGATGGAGTTCTTCGCCACTCTTTTTCCGCGCAAGAAGATCAATGTTTTGATCGGACAACTCAAAAAATTGCAGGACAATCTGGGTGATTTCAACGATCTGTGCGTGCAGCAGGACTATCTTCTTGATATTAGCACGGAATTGCCCGCAGACCAGGAGAACATCAAAAGAGCGCTAGTGGCCATCGGCAGCCTGGTACAAACATTGAACCACAACAAACAATCCGTTAAAAAAGCGTTTGCCAGTATCTTCACCCAATTTGCAGCGCCTGAAAATCAGCAGCTGTTCAAAGAACTTTTCAGCCCAAAAGCCAGAAAGAGCAATTCATGACAACCTTGGCGATTTTCAGCAATAAAGGCGGGGTTGGCAAAACCGCTGCGGCCGTAAACCTTTCTTATTTGGCAGCCCGGGCAGGGGCCAAAACCCTCATTTGCGATTTGGATCCGCAGGGGTCGGCGACCTATTATTTTCGCGTCAAGCCTAAACTCAAATCCGGACCCAAAGGATTCGTCAAAGGGGCCAAAGGTGTCTATAAAAGTGTTAAAGGCACTGATTTTGACAACCTGGATATTCTGCCGGCGGACTTTTCGCTGCGCAAGTTAGATATTTTATACAGTAAATTTGGCAATTCAAAAAAGCAGCTGAAACTCATGTTATATCCTTTTGCGTGTGAATATCGCTTAATTATCCTGGACTGTCCAGTGACCATCGGCATTTTAGCCGAAAACATCTTGACCGCTGCTGACTACATCCTTGTGCCCATGATTCCCACCACGCTCTCGGTGCGAACGTTTAACCAATTGCTGGCTTTCGCTAAAAAGAAAAGATATGATGCCGCCAAAATTTACCCTTTTTTTTCGATGGTGGATCGGCACAAAAAGATGCACCGCGAGCTGATGCTGAACGTCTTAAAGGGTTTTAGGCGTGTTTTACCAAGCTTTATTCCTTATTTGGCGCAGATTGAAAAAATGGGAATTCACCGGGCGCCTGTGCCGGCCTTTGCGCCGAAGTCCGTCGCTTCCAAGTCATACCAGAATTTATGGGACAAAGTTGAACATAACATACTCTCTTCGCATGGCTAATCCCCCACACTGAAAACATAATCGAGCAATATGATGTTGCAGGCCAGATTGGCTGTGCGGAGAAAATACTGGCGGCCTGCAGCATATTGATTCTGTGCTATTAAAAAATGTACTTGCATAAACGATCCGCAATGAAGTATTAACCGAATATCGCAAGCGCTGCTAAACGTTAACGGGTATGCGCTTAAAAGGTATACTATTTTTGCTTTTCTGCGGGTGGTGGCGAAAAATGAAAACGCTATATTTGACGCGGCATGCCAAATCGAGTTGGAAATATCCCAAGTTGGACGATTTTGAAAGGCCTTTAAACAAAAGGGGACGCAAAAACGCCCCTTTTATGGGCAACGTTTTAGCCAAACTAAAGGTCAAACCGGACCTCATTCTATCCAGCCCGGCCAACCGAGCGGCCATGACCGCCCGGATCATTGCTGCCGCGATCGATTATCCTCTTGAAGATATCCAATACAGCGAAGCTGTATATGAATTCAGCGAAAATGCCTTGATCGAAGTTGTCAAACAATTTGCCGATGACGTCAAAAAGGCCATGATTGTCGGCCATAACCCGGCCATTAACGGGTTGGCAAATTATATCGGTGATCAGTCGATCAGCAACATTCCCACCTGCGGCATATTTTGTGCGGAATTGGACATATCATCCTGGGGAGATATCGATGCGCAATGCGGCAAAATGAAATTTTTTGAATTTCCGAAAAAGCATGTCATCTGATTTACCTCTTTAAGCCACACGTCAGCAAACCTCATTTGTTTTCATATGAACATTCAATTTGAGCGACGGCTAAGATAACCACTGCCAGTAGATTGAAGATCCATGCTTTAGGATATGTCTTCATCATCCTAAACAGGCAGCTTTGCAGGCCGCATCGACGTCGGTATCAAAGCGATCATTTCCAATTTTGTGACTTGTCAAATTTTTGACCCACCGGGCGGCCACACCGGAAATTTTTTCCTGCGTTTTAAATCACAGTCACTTGATATTATTGCTAATAATAATTTTGCCGCATGGCATAGGGTTTGCAGTCCTAAAACCCCAACGGTGCAGCGGTAGAACCATACGCTCGCCTACCCATCGACCAGACGCTTCAGTGGGGGTCGCTTTCGATTCGCATAACCCAAATTCAGGACACAATGTATGACATTTGAACAGCATGCAAATGGCAGAAGCAGAGACAAAGATCCAAACCGCTTGGCGAATATGCCGGAGACGCCGCAGCCGCAAAAAAGGCTTACATCGAAAGATGACGCTTCCGACGCGGACATCAAAACTGACGCCCCTGACAGCAAAAAGGTAAATAAGACCATTTTCGCTGTCGGCGGTTCCAAGGGCGGGGTGGGCAAATCCGCACTTGCGGCCAACCTGGCTGTCGGCCTATCCCTTTTGGGCCAGAAAGTGGTGCTGGCAGATCTCGACCTGGGGGGTGCCGATGTGCATCTGTATGTGGGTGTCAAATCGCTAACCAAAACCTGGAACGACTTTCTGGACAAAAAAGTCGCTTCCATTAAAGACATTCTGACCCCGACTGCTTTTGAAGGTTTGTCATTGATCGGCGGCGATTCTTCCAAACTGGGCAGTGAAAATCTCCCTTATTCCCAGAAACAAAAGATTTTGCGACACCTGCGAGAATTGGAAGGCGACTTTCTCATTCTCGATCTGGGGGGCAATTCATCCTATAATGTACTGGATTTCTTCCTTTTTGCCGATCACAAGATTGTGGTTAGCGGCTCTGAGCCGGCCTCGATTTTGGACAGCTACAGTTTTGTAAAAGTGACCTTCTATCGCTTTTTGGAACGGTTTTTTTCAGAATACAAATCGCTTAAAGATCTGGGCCGGCAAATCAAGGACGGCTCGCTGGAGCAGGCGAAAAATCTTTCAATGGATTATTTTTATGAGCAAGTCCGTCAGAGAGATATAAAGGCCTATATGAATTTGAAGCAGCGCTACGAGCAATTCCACGTCTCACTGGTGGTCAACATGGCCGACCATCGTAAAGATTTTAATATTGCCAAGTCGATGCAGCAGGTTTTAAAAGAAAAATGCTTTCTGAATGTCGGTGTATTGGGAACGATTCCATATGATAAGCTTGCCCGCAAAGCGGCGCGCAATTTTACGCCGATCATCGTTGACCATCCGCGATCGAAGCCCAGCAAGGTGATTCATCAGATGCTGGCGGCCATTCTGCTGGACCACGAAAACGGCGCCAATGGTGCTGAGCTTTTGCAAAAAACAAAGCTTATCCGTGGCGAAGCCAAAGATCGTATTCGTTCAGACATGATGACTCTGGATGGCTTAACGGTTAGCCAGATCAACTCCATCTACGATCAATCACCGAAACTGCGTCAAAGTTTTCGGAAGATTTTAAATATCATGACGACCTAAATGCCCTTATTTAATAAGGAGACCCCATGCTAAAAAAAGACAAAAAAATGAAAACTGACCGTCCGTCTGATTCTAATAAGTTCCTTGAGGCTTTTAGAAAATACAAATGGGTTCATTCGAATCGAATGAACCCTTTTATCCTGATTTGGATGGGTCGCAAATGACTTGTGCAGCCCCTCTGG
>JASFEV010000162.1:0-10296 GCA_050124655.1 Desulfobacterales bacterium | reverse complement strand
TTTAAAAAGATTCGCCACCTTAAAGTGGTTTTTACCTTTTTGCTGGCCTATTGGTTTTACATCGACGGCGTCGATACCATTATTCGCATGGCAGTGGATTATGGCCTTTCGCTTGGATTTGATTCCAGCGATCTAATTATTGCGCTGTTAATCGTGCAATTTATCGGGTTTCCGGCGGCCCTGGTCTTCGGCAAATTAGGTGAGCGCTGGAGCGTTCGTAAATCCATCTATCTGGCGATTGCCATTTATATGGGAATCACCGTCTGGGGCGCGATGATGACGCAGAAAATAGAATTTTATATTCTGGCGATCGCGATCGGTTTGGTGCAGGGCGGTATTCAGGCCCTTAGCCGATCTTATTATTCACGGCTGATCCCCAAAAATAAGGCCGCCGAATATTACGGCTTTTATAACATGCTGGGTAAATTTGCCGTCATTTTAGGCCCAGTGCTGATGGGCCTTGTCGGGCTGACCGCCAGACGGCTCCTGATGCCGCCTGCGCCCACCCCCGAGCAAGTGATTGCTGTTGGCCAGATGGCATCTCGCTGGGGCATTGCCTCTATTGTAGCCCTCTTTATCGTCGGGGCGATTTTATTTTATTTTGTCGATGAGGAAAAAGGCCGGCAGCAGGCAGCGCTGCTCGAAGCCGACTAAAAAGCGATCTCAAAAATGCATCTAACGCCCAAGGCCTTTGTTGAAAACCGATCCAAAATGCTCGAATACTAGCGTGTATGCTCCACTTTTGAATCGGTTTTCGCCGTGCCCTTGGACGTGATCTACTATTTTTGAGATCGCTTTTACTTTTTTATATGCTTCAGGGTTTCAATAATCCACTATCCTCAGCGGGACCATCCTATCAGAAGCCGCTGAGCTGTGAGCCGTAATCAAACAATTGTCAGAAAGCAGAAGTTGCGAGTTACAAGTTCTGTCAACTTCAGTATTTACCGCGCAACGCGGAACTCGCAACCTACATCGCTGTACCTGTAAGCATAGAAGCACAGAAACCAAAAACTGACATTTGCCGTTGCAAGATACCTGATCCTACTCTTTTTGAAGCAATTGATTGACGATTTTTTGAAGCGCCACGGCATTATCGGAAAAAATCCATTCCACACCGCGATTCAGCTCACGGAATAAACAATTCTTAGAGTTCACATAACCGGTCGCCAAATTTTGCATGAAGGTTTTATGTTTTTTAAGGCGGGATCGTGTCAACAAAACATAATGTCCGGCAACTCCGCTGTAGTTTTGCGCTATGGCTAATTTGCTGAGTTGGAAAAAGTTCAGATGGGCAACTGGCAAAAATGCCATTCGGGGGACACAATCGATTAAATTAAACATCCGCGGTGTCATTGTCAGGAAATGATAATCTTCCACCGGCTGCATAGGGGCAAGCAGCTCTTTTAAAATCCGGTTCTGGTAAGCCGGGTCCGGATAAGCTTCGGCTTTAATTTCAATCATCAAATGCATCTTTTGGCCATATCGGGAGATCACTTCGGCCAGCGAGGGAACCCATGGGCATTCGGTTTTAATTTCCGTCAAGGTGGCCTGATGAATGTTCACATCAATGCCAAACACCCGGCGCAGATTGGCATCATGCAGAACCACCGGATGAAGATCCTTTGTCCAGCGCAGATCAAATTCGACTCCCCAGACACCGCCAGCAGCGGCGCGGTCAAAGGCCGCCACTGTATTTTCAAATACATCCAGGTTGTCGTAATCCCCGCGATGGGCAATAATTTTACAGTGCTTCAGACGTTCTTCAGTAGGCATGGTTTGCGGCCAGCGGGCATAGAACTGGTCCAGCATTTTACGAATGGTTGTCTCTGAGGTTTTTAAAAATTTCATTTTTTTGGCGAATATCAGCGTAACCGAATAAGCCTAAAAAAAGGTGGATTGCCAATTTTACTGATTGATAGTTCCAGAACCATTTTCGAAATTCAAGCAAATTTATTTAATCCAACCTGGCTTTTGAAAAAAGCTGGCAGATTCGAATTGTGGATTCGGATATTGGGGAACCAGACAAAACAATTCATTATGGGTGTTTTCGAATGGAAACGAATCAGTGCCCATCCGAAGATTAAAACAGTTACGAATTGGTTTCCAATTTGGAAATGCGGAATTTTTTCGATGAGCAAGGCCGCACAAGGGTTTACGACGAGGCGTACTCAAAGTACGTCGAGGAAGTAAGCCCGCGGAGAACACCGCTCATCGGAAAAAGGGCCATTTCCGGATGGAAACGAATTAACGGTACTGTGGATGATTGACTTTGGTCAGCTTTTTCAGGCTTTTTTTCTGCAGGTGTCTATTCACACGTTTAGACCGCAGTCGATTGGATGGCGGATTTTGGGTTTTGGTCAGACGTTTGAGACTAACAAATTTAGGGCCTTGCTGATGGCCGTTGAGATCCGGTACCGGTACCCGGCTTGTTAAATAGCGCGACAATTCGTCTACTGTTCTAACCTTTTCTGATTCTGTTAAATTTAGACCGGACCGAATACCAATCATCGCAATGTCGGTCAGCGCCAATGGAATTCCGCCCTCATGATGACGGGCCGTGTGCTTATCGGACCAGATCTGTTTGCCCGAGCGTGTATCCCATACGTCTATGGTTGCGCCTACGGCCATCTGCGAATAAATACCGGCGTAAAATCGTCGATATTCGGTCACTTTACCGATAACAACGGCATCGCAACCCAGAATCCGGCCCAGTTGTTTGACCGATTTTTGATTTAATTCATCATGTTTGTTCAGGTTATGGTCCTTCAACTTGCGATCGACTTCATGGAGTTCAAGATCTTTGTACGGCTTGGCGCAAAAATGGCTGTAAAAAGTCGTCCGCACAAATTGATTGATATCCTCTGATTCGGTCTGGTTGCCAAAGGGTAAAATGGCAATTGATTTCGGGGGATTTCTGGCAATTATGCGCTGTTCTTCATCATCGTTATTTTGGACAAGCCCAAGATGAGAACTACATCCGCTCAATATGATCGAACAAATGATAGCCGTCATCCAAAACGCACGCCCCCTGTCTAAATGGGTTCTGCCAGCGCATGTGAACAACGCTAATCCTCCTTTTGGCCTGTTTGCCACAATGATGAAACCCGCCGCGCCCGCTTGCTGTGGTGCGGTGTCGACCATCAGTTTCATGCTGGAAAACAACGCCCCACTTTAGAGCCTTATTGGGGCGTATTTCCCAAAAAAAAAGCTGCGCCACCTTATCCGGTAACCAGCTTTGCGAGCTCGCTTTGGCAACCCGGCGATCCGCGTCAAGCGGACCCGTGGCTTTCCGTCACCCGATTACTCGGGCTTTGGCTTTTACAGGCGTAAATTTTGATGACGTGTCTTTATAACAGCACGCGCTTAAATGGTATGCAATAACCAAGCCCAAGATAGAATAATTTTAAAATATAATAATTTCAATTTATTACATAAACTATTGGATTTCATCTCGGCCCTAAAATGACAAATTTCGTCAGATGTTGTGACAAAATGACGCTCACACGGCTGCTGGCATCTATAGATAAGACAACGGCCCAAAATGGCCTAAAAAAAAGCGGTTATTCAATTAAAGCCTTGCTGGAAAATGCCGATAAAAAACATATACCTGGAGTATACAAGTTCACCGTAATTCCTTCTGAATACGATCCATACCAAGAGGATCGTAAAAAGACGACATATTCTATGTTTAAATTGATTCAAAAATCGAATCCGCAAAAATATCACGAAACCCCAAAGAGAAGTTTCCGCATCGGAAAGTCTGATCAATGTGACATCGTCATTGGTGATCCGCAAATTTCAGACATTCAGGCCAAAGTCGGCCAAAAAAATAATCGCTATTTCATCAAAAACATTGGGCGCAGTGAGATCACTGTGAACGGGCATCCGACCGAGGGTCAATTTTTAAATAATGGAGATGAATTGGCGCTCGGCAAATCCAAATATGTCATTCAAGTGACCGATGTTGCCCAGCCGACATCCGAGATCACACCCATAGATGATAAAACAATGGTGTTGGACACCCCCAGCGATGAATCCCTGGGACCGCGATTGGTGTGCTCCACCGCTACCGGTAAGAGTAAAGTGATTCCCCTGAAACTGGATAAACTGATCATCGGAAGATCCAGCGAAGCCACTTTGAAATTGATGCATCCGTCGATCTCCCGCAAACACTGTGTGATCGAAAAGCAAAAGGATGGTTTTGTGGCCCGCAATATCAGCACGACCAATCCCCTTTACCTCAATGACCAGATGATATCCGAACGACGCCTTTTTTCAGGGGACCAGCTCCGCATGGGAACCTTTTCAATCACTTTTATTTCTGACCAGCCGACCGATGCCCGTCAGGCAACTCAGAAAATTGAAATCCCGGCCAAACGATCAAGCCGGGGCCTGTGGTTGGCAGTGATGTTGATTCTGACGTTTTCAGGATACTTGCTCTATCTACATGCGTATATGCCCTGGAAGGCCCAACAAAAACTTAGCGAGGTTGCCGGCCAGATCGAATTGGGTGACTATCTGCCGGCCAGGGAAACGCTAAAAGAATTGCTGCACACCGATTTGTCTCCAGAGAATGAAAAAACGGCAAAGGACATGCTGGCGCAAATAACACTGGCCATCACCCAGCAAAAAGCTGAAAAGGGAGATATAGATGCTGCCAAAAAATTCTTAAAAGCTTACCTGGCAAAATACGGTCATGGGCAAGAGGCCGAAACGCTATGGGATCGTTTAGATTATTATCGATTAACCCTTGGCGAAAAGCTGGAATCTGCTAAAAAACATCAAGCCGCCTTAAGAGAATATTCTTCCATTCGCGAAGATAGTTTATATTTCGAAGAAGCGCAGAAAGCGATCCGACGCATCTGGTTGGCTTACCAGCAGAAAAACCATGAGAAACAAACGATTGCTCAAATGCTGAAAGAGGCTGAGACTCATTTTCTGGCCAAGCGTTATCTCACTCCGGTTAATAAAAACGCCTTTGCGGCTTACCAGGCTGTGCTGGCACTCAGTCCCAAACATGCTTTGGCGCTTCAGCGCATTGATCAAATGAAAGCGTATTACCGCGAGCACGGTGAAGGCTATTATAAAAAGCGCAACTGGTCCAAGGCCCTTTTTTATTTTGAACGCTACAGTATCATTGATCCCGAATCCAAAACCATCAAAGCCAAGATATCGGCCTGCCGTCTGAAACTGGTTTCTGCCCAAAAAAGCAGCAGTGCAAACCATACCTCTGACAATAAGCTGACCAAAAAAGAAGAAAAGAAAAAGCGCGAAGAAATCCAGCGCCTACTGGAAGAATCCGGAACCGAAAGTTCCCGGATCATGAAATATCTGTTTGAAGAAAAAGAAGGCGAATCCGATTCCGATACCCCCTGGTAATTGTATACGGATGAGTTCATCATATGAAAAATAGAGCTTTTATTGTTATAGTCATCGTGACTTTGGCTGTGGTCATCAATTCCTGTGCCCTTAAAAGTATGTTGATGTCAGATCCTGAACCTGCTGTTCTGGAAAAAGATCGATTGCCGCACAAAGTGGCAATTTTGCCATTTGTCAACCAAACTTCCAACCCCGAAGCCGGCGGTATCGTCCGTAAAATGTTTTACAACTTTTTCAGTTCGCTGAATTATCTGGATCTGGAACCGTTTGTCATTGACGATAACCTCAAAAGAAATGAGCTTTATCAGGCGATCGTTTCGGGTGAGGCTGTTTCAGCAGCGCGACTGGGTCAATTGCTGGGTGTTGACGCGGTCATCTTCGGTGAGGTGACCAGCTTAGGCAAAACCTATGCGCTCGTTTATTCAGATAATTCTGCGGGCCTTAAAGCCAAGATGGTGGGCTGTGATTCCGAGCGAGTCATCTGGGAGCTTGAGCATAATATTCGTATCCAGGATGGCGATGTTCCCTTGAGTCTGACCGGACTGGCGGCGACAATTGTCAAGACGGCTATTACGCATCAAAAAGCCTCACACCTTCAGGCCGCTGCCGAGCTATGCATGCAAATGGTGGCGACAATCCCGAACCGCGAAGGTGTCAGCGAACCACCTCCCAGAATTATCGCACTGGTTCACAATGCAGCGGGTAAATTGATGCGTCCGGGGGATTTGCTAAAAATCGCCTTGATCGGTGGTAAAGGCCAAGAGGCCAGCTGGAGTATCCCACCCCTGGTTAAAAACCTGCCACTAAAAGAAAAGGAGCCCGGCGTCTATATCGGGGCCTATCGCATCCGCAGCAAAGATCGCCTGCCCCACGGTCGAATCGTTGGATATCTGCGATCCAATAGCGGCACCGGCAGTCAGTGGGTAGATACCTTGGGGCCCGTCAAAATTGGTGAACCGACAGTGCTGCCGCCAAAAATCACTAAGAACACTGTGTTGACCGCCGCTAAAAGCCCTTACTTGGTTGAGGACGCGCTGGTCGTTTTGCCCGGTGCAAAGCTCACCGTTCAGCCCGGCACAGTCATTTGGTTTCTTGATCTGGGTATGATTGTAAAAGGTGAACTGCAGATCAACGGAACAGAAGCAGAACCGGTGCGCTTGGCCAGTTTAGGTGCCAGCAGTTGGAAAGGCATTTTTTTAGATAGTACCCAAAACGGCAACCATATCAAATACTGCCAAATTTCAGGTGCCGAATTTGGGTTGCGGGTGACGGAAGCAACGGTCAAATTACATAATTGTCGATTTCAAAATAATGTCTGGGGAATTGTTCTTGAGCAGAGCAAAGCAGAAATCCATCATACGCTGGTGCGCACCTCCGGCAAAATCGGGATTGCCGCCCGCAAAGCGCAACTGGTCGTTGAAAACTCTGTTATTACGGAAAATGGTGCCGGCGGGTTTATTCTAGAAAAATCAAACGCCAGAATTGAGCGGAACAATATCGTCAACAATGGCAACTGGGCCATTAAGGTTGCCGACACCTCCAGCAAGGTGAAAGCCAAACATAATTGGTGGGGAGTTGAGAACCCGGAACAAACAGAAATTGTCGGCCAATTCAAAATCAAGCCAATCCTGGAAAAACCGATTCAATTCAAAATAGATAGCTAGTGCCTGAAATTTGCATTCATTTTCATGCAAAATTCAGATGTTACCATCCGATAACCATCATGTTTCAATGGTTGCCATTCATGGGTGTCCCGATCTTACGTTAGCAGGTCATCTTTTCACCATGTTTTGTACTTTTTTAGGTAAAGCTCGGCCTTGGGTTCATCATTTAACGCCTGGTAGCATTTCGCAATAAAGTAAATCCCTTCTTTGAGGTGCTGCAATTCTAATAGGAATGACAGCGCTTTGTGGTAGTTTCCAACGTTCATATAGCTGATGGCCAGACACAGTCGTAATTGTTCGTCTTTGGGAAACGCCGCAATGCCCGTTGATAGAATTTGAATCGACTCATCAAAGGCCCTGCGTTGCTGGTACAGCATGCCCAGGCCCAGGTATGCACGGGCATTGTGACCATATGCCAAAGACCTACGATAAAGCTTTTCGGCAATCTGGTCTTTACGGGCAATGGCATCGATACCGGCATAATCCCCTTTTTCAAAAGTCAACGCCAGACGAGAAAAAAAATCCGAGTGCTGCGGGTATAGTTTTTTTTCATCGATGAGATCCAGGGCCTCGACAAATTCTGGCAGCTTCTCATAAAAATGGCTTCTCAATTTTTGGCCGAAGGCCAGAATGAGATCACGCGAAAGCGAGGGGTCGGTTTCAAAATACATAATGTCTTCGATCCGTTTTAACCAGATATCATCATTGAGGTTGTTACGTTGTGTGTAGTCATCATAAAGCGCTGTTCCCGGAAACAAGTCCAAAATATAAAAAATAGCGCTCAATGGCTTAATGGCGTCCATCAACTCTATGGTTTCCTCTATGGTATGCCAGCTTTCTTGCGGACAACCATAGATAAAGTAGGCCCGTGCCATGATGCCCTGTTTTTGCGTCAGTTCAAATGCCCGTCGAATCTGCAGATCGCTGATATGCTTCCCTAGCAATTTACGTATTTTTTCAGCGCCGCTCTCTATGCCGTAACTGATCTGAATACAACCGGCTTTTCTCATCCAGTAGAGAATATCCGCGTTGATCATGTCCACCCGTGATATGGCCGCCCATTGCACGTCGAGTTTCATCTGAATCATTTTCTTGCATATCTCAATGACTCGACGGGCGTTGATCGTAAAGGTGTCGTCGGAAACATAAAAGAATTTGATGCCTTGCTTGTAAAGGAGAAAAAGCTGCTCAACAAAATAGTTCGATGAATGAAATCGAACCTGGCGACCCCAAAATTGGGGTGAGCCGCAAAAGTGGCAATTGGCAGCACACCCGCGTGTCAACGATACATGCTGATAGCCAAAGTACTGGGCGGGATTGGGAAGTTGATCAAGCTCACATATAGGCTCAGCATCCTGATTTCGGATTACCTGCCCGTCTTGCCGAAAAGCGATACCTTTAACCTGCTCTATTTGGGGCAGCTCACCTTTATCGAGGCATCGAATCAAATTTAAGAAAGGATATTCGCCTTCGCCGATGATGACATAATCCACCTCTTGGAAATGGGTTAAAAAATGCTCCCATAAAAAGGTAGCGCCGATACCACCAAACACAATTTTGACTTTCGGATTCACTTGTTTGGCAATCCGAGCGATATCGATTGCCCCCCAGCGATTGGCATGCAAGATGGAAAATCCAATGACATCCGGTTTTTTTTTCAAGAGCTCGGATTTGATGTTTTGCGGAGCTTCATTGATGTTGTACCAGTTTATGATCTCCACATCATATGAATGCTTTTTGAGCAGAGCGGCGATGTAAAATACGCCCTGTGGCACAACGCTGATATCTTCAAGCTGTCGTCTAGCCTCAAGGAAATAAGGATATATCAATAATATTTTCATCCCCATATCGTGACCCAACAAAAACTAGCAATATCCATACTGCTGGAAATGGTCTTCGCAAGCTGGTGCTCGAGAACAATGGTGAGGCCGGTACGAAAAAATTTTGCACAGCATCATACTCGTCCTCGCCTTCGTGCCCGTCCTCGATAATAATATTTTTAAACCTGAAACCCGCAATTGTCAAAATAGGTGTCAAAGAACAAAGCCGCTACACGCGAGCGGTTTGACTTTTCAATAGCATTCTGGCATGGAAACACGCAACATGACAAACCGACCCATCCATATCAAAGCTGTTCTTTTTCGCCTTGAACCAACGACTGCTTTGCTGAAAACCATTCAGGATCTTATATCAAAAGATCTGCAAATCGGAATTATCAGCCGCTCGGACCTAAAAACCGTTCAGCAGACCTTGCGCAATTGTGGTTTTGTCAACGAAAGTGAAGTGGATGTCATCATCAGCCGGCCTGAAATCATGCGCCACAAATCAGATGCGGACCTGGTTCAGCGTGCAGCGCAAAAAATGAATGTAGCGATAGGCAGCATCCTGTTCATATCGCCGCATCCTTCCGAGGTCCGAGCCGCACATCAGATGGGCGCCATAACCGCATGCATGCGTGCTGGACGAGGCGCAGACCCGCAAGCATCCACCGGCGACTTTGAGATCGAGGATATTGCCGAAATAAAAGATATTGTCCGTATGGGTATCCCGCTTCCGGCGGGCAAATTACCGAATTCGTTATTACGAGAATTTTTGAATCAATTTATCTTTGAAGACCCGAGCGTATTGATCAATCCTGGAGTCGGTGAAGATATTGCAGCTGTTGATATCGAAACCGAGGAAGTTTTGGTCCTTAAATCCGATCCGATTACCTTTGCCACCGATTCTATCGGACAATATGCCGTATTGATTAATGCCAATGACATTGCCACCTCCGGCGCGATTCCCAGGTGGTTCCTAACGACATTATTCTTCCCCTGCGGCACAACGCCGTCAGAAATTAAAAGTGTGTTCGATGAACTCAAACATTTTTGTCAGTACTGGGACATCACGTTATGTGGCGGGCACACAGAAATAACAGAAGCCGTCGTCAGGCCCATCGTTGCCGGAATGATGGCCGGTACGGTTTCCCGCAGCGATCTGATTGATAAAGGCCATATGCAAAAAGGCGACCGGGTGCTGATATCAAAGGGGGTGGCTGTCGAAGGGACCGCCATTATTGCCAGAGAATTCGGTGAACGTCTTAAGAAAATGGGCATTTCTTCGAGCGAAATTAATCATTGCCGCCGTTTTTTAGATCAAATCAGCATTATAACCGAAGCGAAAATTGCCGCCGAGACGCCCGGAACCCATGCCATGCATGATATCACCGAAGGTGGTTTGGCAGCCGCTGTGGCCGAATTGAGCATGGCCG
>JASFEV010000161.1:0-10305 GCA_050124655.1 Desulfobacterales bacterium | reverse complement strand
CATCCAAACCTGTCATCGCCGCGGCACCCATGCGCTTGGCGGCATGGCAGCCCAGATCCCTATTAAAAATGATCCAGACGCCAATGCAACCGCACTCAAAAAGGTGCAGGAAGACAAGGTAAGGGAAGCAACCGATGGTCATGATGGTACCTGGGTGGCCCACCCGGGCCTGATGCAAATTGCCAAAGACGAATTCGACAAGATCATGCCGCAGCCCAATCAGATTGACAAATTGCGCGAAGACGTCACCGTAACCACCGCGGACCTGTTGAAAGTGCCTGAAGGCACCATTACCGAAGAAGGGCTGCGCACCAATATCGATGTCGGCATTCAATATATGGCCAACTGGCTCAGCGGCCTGGGTTGTGTCCCCATTTACAACCTGATGGAGGATGCGGCCACCGCAGAGATTTCCCGCACCCAGGTATGGCAATGGATTCATCATCCCGATGGGGTGTTGTCGGACGGCCGTAAGGTCACCCTGGAGCTGTTTCGGGAAATTAAGGGTGAAGAACTGCAAAAAATAAAAGAAACGATTGGTGAAGAGCGCTTTGCCTCAGGCAATTATGAGCTGGCCGCCCGGCTTTTCGACGACATTATTGCCCATAAAGAGCTGGAAGAATTTTTAACGCTGGTTGCATATGAATACCTGGACTAAATGAAAGGATAACAACAATGCCCAAAACCATTGAAGAAAAGGCTATGGAACTCTGTGAAAGACTCTCGTGCCATGAAGTCGATGTGGATGACGTTGCCATCATGCGTGACGAATGGGAAAACGACCCGCGTTGGGAAGGCATCACCCGGCCGTATACACCCGAGGAGGTTTTGGCACTGCGTGGAACACTGAAAGTCGAATACACCTTTGCCACAGCCGGTGCCAAGCGCCTGTGGTATTTGCTCAAAACCGAGGATTACATCCCGGCCCTGGGCGCAATGACCGGCAACCAGGCTGTGCAACAGGTGGAAGCCGGCCTTAAGGCCATTTATCTGAGCGGCTGGCAGGTGGCAGCCGACGCCAATCTGGCCGGTGAGATGTACCCCGACCAGAGTCTCTATCCGGCCAACAGTGTTCCCGAAGTCGTGCGGCGGATTAACAATGCCCTACGGCGTGCCGACCAGATCCAGGTACTGGACGGTCGCAAGCGCGGCCCCTACTGGTTTGCCCCCATTGTGGCCGACGCCGAAGCCGGCTTTGGCGGGCCCCTGAATGCATTCGAGTTGATGAAACAGATGATCAATGCCGGGGCCGCCGGAGTACACTTTGAAGACCAGCTGGCATCGGCCAAAAAATGCGGCCACCTGGGCGGCAAGGTGCTCGTGCCCACCCAGGAGTTTATCACCAAGCTGGTTGCCGCCCGCCTGGCGGCCGATGTCTGCGGGGTGCCGACCATTTTAGTGGCCCGCACCGATGCCGATGCCGCCAAACTGATCACCAGCGATATCGATGAACGTGATAAAGCATTTATCATCGATAATAACCGCAGCTCCGAGGGATTCTACTATGTTAAAAATGGGGTGGAAGCGGCCATTGCCCGTGGCCGGGCCTACGCCCCTTACGCGGATCTGGTGTGGTGTGAAACGTCACGACCCAATCTCGCGGAAGCCAAACGATTTGCCGAAGGCATCAAGGCCGAATATCCGGACAAACTGTTGGCCTACAATTGCTCACCCTCATTTAACTGGAAAGGCAACCTGGGGGACAGTGAAATCGCCACTTTTCAACGGGAGCTGGGCGCCATGGGATACAAGTTTCAGTTTGTGACACTTGCCGGTTTTCATGCCCTTAACCTGGGTATGTTCGAACTGGCGCTCAGTTATCGCAAAGCGGGCATGAAGGCCTACTCCGAATTTCAGCAGGAAGAGTTCGCCCATGGCAAAGAAGACGGCTACATGGCCATTACCCACCAGAAATTTGTGGGCACCGGCTATTTTGACCGGGTCATGAACTGTGTGACCGGTGGCGAGAGTTCCGTGGAGGCGCTGGAGGAGTCCACCGAAAAGGCCCAGTTCTGATTGGCACCGTTTGCAAAATAAAGTTGCCGAGTATAAAGCTGCGGAAAGAGGGGATCCACGAAAAGGATTGCAGACCAAAAGATTTTTTGACCATCAGCAAAGCGCAGCGGTGAAAGGGGGGATGTTGCCGCAAGATCTAAAAACGGCAATCAGTTAAGAAGCAGTGAGAAGAAGGAGAGGACGAATACGTCCTCTCCCTCGTTTAATGTTTAGCTTTGGTTTATAAGCCACCGACTGCAATTTCAACCCGCCGGTTTTGGGCGCGACCTTCTTCGGTATCGTTACTTGCAACCGGATTGGCTTCGCCGTAATAGTTAATCACGATACGGTCACTACTAATTTTGTGGTTGTCCATTAAGTAATTAGCAGCACTGTTTGCTCTGCGCTGGGAAAGGCCCAGATTGTAGTCCTCACTGCCGATGTTGTCGGTGTATCCCACCAGCTGGACATACGCTTCCGGGTTATTCTGCAAAAATTTTCCAACCTCATCCAGCTCACTTTGAAACTCAGGCCGAATCTCGTACCTATCGAAATCAAAATTGCCATCGTTCGCTCTGAGGCCGGCGATTCGGGCTTCGGTGGTGGTTTCCACAACCGCAGATGCTTTAACCGTATACAGCGCTCCGGTCATATATCCCGGGTTGTTCACAAAAGCCTCAATGGGAATAACCCGCGAGCAGGCGTTGGCCTTGGCCATATCGGTCAACCGCTTTTCAGCCTGCCAGGTGGTTGCACTGCTGATCATATACCAACAGACATCGTGCTGTTCAGCCAATTCCCGGGTGTGCACCTCGGGCACTTTGACACCCGTCAGCTCATTAAAAGTGCCATCGCTAAACACAAATACGGCCGTTTTACCGGACAGCTTTTCCAGAACCGGCCCAATATCACGAATTCCTTGCGGTAAAGGCGTTCGACCAGTGGGCTCTGACGGCAGGCTGTCAATGGCCGCGGCAAACTTTGCCGGATCGTAGGGCCCCATGGGATAGACTTCTTGAAACGGGGTATAAAGGTATAAGCCGGCATTGTAGCCCAAATCCGGCAACGCTTTTTGTCGCTCTGCCAGGACTTGTTTGACAACATCGTATTTGGTCAATTTGGTACCCTTGTTGACAAACTCTTTCATCGAGCTGGAGGAATCAAACATAATGATAAAGTTGTCTGCGGTTTTAATAAAATCTTCTTTCTGAACCACTTTTTCAACAATATCTTTTTCGGTAATAATCTCTGCAGCCGGAAGGGTGCTGGCAAATAATCCGACCAGCATGATTGCAATGACCATCGGGAAAGTACTTGTTTTAAGTTGCATAATTACACCTCCTTTTAAAAGATTAATTTCAGGGCAAGCAGTAAATTTTAGATAAAGAATGAATGCCTAAAGATTGCCGAAGAAGACCTCTTCTTGATTCGCAAAAGAAAAGTAGTTTTGTGTATTTCTTTATAGAAACATCAAAGAGTTAAAAGAGACAGCAAAAAAAAGCATGGAGAATAATAATGCCGGTTACCGGTTTTGTCTACCTCTTCTCTAAAAAAAAAAATTAAAGTACCATTATCCAATTATTTTTGGAACTTAAAACCAAAAGCGGAGAGATGAAGTGATCTTCAGATTTACTTTTATTGTACTTCTAACGGGATAGGCAAAAAAGATTTCAATATGGCAACATTATCGAACAACATCTGCAAAAGATTGTGCCCACGGAAAGACAGCGAGTTCGGATTACAATCGCTGAATCAGATACAGGTAGGTGGGCAGCCGGCTTTTCGTTTTGATCTCGACAAATTGGCGTAATAGCTCGGAGCGGTTTTGGCTGGTATTCAATGGCGATAGGTAAATGGCGCCTTTGCTGTAAAAACGATTCAGGTTGCTGCGAATCAGATCAACCAGCGCATGATGATGTGATGGAGGCAGATGCTCTCCCAGCAAAAAATTGGCCGTGACTTCAATGTTTAGGCTCTGGCGATTGATGTCCAGCATTTTCCGGAAAGCGTATTTGATTTGGCTGGGTTTCAGGGGTTTGTCGATCAGCGCCAGGGTGTCCCTGTCAGCCGACTCCAGCCCGATGTTGATGTAGGTGTAAAACGGAAGCCGGTCGAGCGCCTCAAACAGTCTGTTTCCGGCATTTAGCAGCGAATCGACGCTGCCGAATAAAAAAAGGGCCGGGCTTTTGATAAAGGCGCTCTCAAAGCCAAGAGCTTGATAGGCGTTGGTGGCCGCATGGCAGATGGTCTCACTCCCGGCGGCCAGGGCATCATGATTACCCAGAAACAGGGCATTGTAGTTGCGCAAATCGGCGCCATAAAAGCGCTTTAAGCGCCGGATCTGCCGCTCAATATTATCTTTAGATCGGCACTGGAAGCGTCGACGGGATTTAACACAGCAAAAGCCGCAATGATACAGACAGCCGTCGGCCACCTTCAGCGGAATGACATCATAATCCACGTGGCGGGTGTCGGGCGGTAGAACCGACACGGCTCCCCCGATAATTTCATGTAGCTTTTGCGTCTTCCGGCTAAGGGTGCTGGCGTCATGACGTATAATGCGACCCAGATAGTCCTTGAGGCCGTCCGGAATGCCGTTGGCCAGTATTGGGCGAAGCTCGTCCTGCAACCGAAACCCGGCCGCCAGCGCATTTTGGATATTCACATCGCCAAACGGATCGTATTCCCAAGGCGAGTTGCTCGGATACGGCAGACAGGGGAGGTAGTATTCACCTAAAAAAGAAAAGAGCCGGTGGTATCTTCCCACCGAATAATACACCCAGTCATTGGCAGCGTTGCGCTTGAGCCATTCGGCCGGATGCGGCCAATTGCCGTTTAAGCCCCGGATGGTTTTGATTTCACCGTTTAGGTTAAACTCAAACAGATAATCCGTGGTCTTGATCTCGCCATACATGCCGTAGCGGACCGGATAGCTGGCTTTGGTATAGTGCACCGCCCCGCTTTTATTGGTGGTGAACTCGAAATGATTCAGATGGACGGTTCGCAATGTGTCTCCTGTCCTGGCACTTAGACTTCATCAAATCCCGGCCGCGCAAACTTGCGCGCATCGGGAAAAAGGGTTTCGGTCCGGTTGCGCAGCCGCTCAAGGTGTACGATGATGGCCATAATTTGATCCTGATGGGACGGAAAAAATCGGTGCATATGGCCCCAGGCAGCCATGGAGCGGTCGATGGCAATCAGCGCCACTTTGGCAGAGCCGTCTGAATCTTTTGGAAAATCATCCCATTCTTCATCAGCATTACCCAATGTGCCGCGGACGGCTCGCATCAGCTTGACGTAGATAAAATGCTGGTACCAGAAAATGATTTCAACCATCTCATCCAGGGTGGGCGGCCCGTCCAAAACATCGCTTTTTTGTAATTCGGAGGCATTCTCAACATGTTTTTTGTCGACGACCTGCAAAGAGGGGACATATTCAGATTCAAAAAATTCAGCGACCATTTGATAATATTTTTTGGCGGCCCGGCAGCACTCATGGTTTTCGGTCATTTTTTCTTTGATGCCTTCTTCCCGCGCGGTTTCTTCAAAATCGATGTCATCAAAATCGATACCCAGCTCTTCGGCGGATTCTTCCAACAATTCTCGGGTCACCTTAAAAATATCAGAAATGCTTTGCCAAAACTTCTCATTGTTAATATCACTGGTCTCAGGATCGTCATCATACTCACGCGTCATGGCAAAATTCATGCAGCGCGCAGTAAACGCGCAACGCTCACACCAGCGATCGCAATAATTGTAGATTCCGGCGATAAATTTTTCGTTTGCGGCCAGCTTCTTGATGTCATCCTTGTTCATGCAACCAAGTCCTTATTGAAGTTGAACCTTTCTAATATTGTCATTCTAGTTTATAAATGAATCTTGGCACTTCGGATCTAAATGGTCAATTGGAAATTAATCATATGATCGATAATCGGTTTAATTGGATGGGTGTGATTTGTTTTATAGCACTGACATTGATAAACAGCATAGATGGTCGTGCACAAGAACCGGTACCCGCAGACGACCCCATCATCATGCGCATCATCAAACTTGATTATGCCGATGCCGCGCAGGTAGCTGATACAATGGAGCCCTTTTTGAGTCCACAAGGTCGCATAATGGCCTATGAACCGACCAACAGCCTGATCATCAAAGACCGGCAATCCATTGTCTCCGATCTGATACGAGTCATCAAGGGCCACCCAGAAACTCAATAAAGACAAACACGCCTGCTATGGTCACGATTCAACATATTCTGGCACCGGTGGATTCAACAAAGGAGGCCGCCGACGCCGTTCGTTACGCTGCTCGTCTGGCTCAGGCCCATCAGGCCCGGCTCTATGTGTTGCACATCAAGGCGCCCTTTCCGGTCCACGGGCGGATTGTGGCCGGATCATTGGAAGATGTCCAAGCGCACCAAACGAAAAAAGAGCAGGCTGAACTATCTGACCTTATTCCAGCAAGGGTTAGAGATTCGATTGCCGTCAAAGAATTTAAAGTTACCGGTATGCCGATCACACATGTCATTGTTGAAAAAGCTCGCGAACTGAACGTGGATGTAATCGTGATGCCCGTTTACAGGCGCAAGGGCTGGATGCGCTTTTTTAAGGAAAATGTGACGCAACAGGTCATCCAGAAGGCCCCTTGCTCGGTGTTTGTGATTCGCAGCCCACAAGATCCATCAGACACATCAAATCCATAGGCTTATGAGACTCTCTTTGATCGCTATGTCCGGCTCGGGCAAGTCCTATTGGTCGGCCAAACTGGCCAAGCATGGCTTTCGGCATTTCGACTGTGACCGGATGATTGCTTCAAGATTAGGCCCCGCACTGACGCGCCCTGATGGGTCAATCTTGTCGCTGGGAGAATGGATGGGCTTTCCCTTTCAACCCGGCTACCGGAAGCGCGAAGTCCAATATCTGGCATATGAAAAAGAGGTGCTCTGGAACATATTGGCGGCCATCGAAGGCATAAATAATGATCCGAACACAAACATCATTATCGACACCACCGGCAGTGTAATTTACACTGGAAACAATTTGTTAGATCAGCTGCGCCAATTGACGACAGTTGTCTATTTGGAAATTCCTTTCAAATTAAAAGATAAAATGCTGCAGGCCTACCAGGCCGAGCCCCGGCCGGTATTGTGGCAGGGCACTTTTGTCCGCAAATCCCATGAGAAAAATGCGGATGCACTGGCTCGTTGCTACGCCGAATTGCTGGCTGAGCGTGAGCGCATGTATAAACGCTTTGCGCATGTGACCCTCCCATATAGCCAATATCGAAAAAAGGGGTGGAAAACCGCCGACTTTCTGGCAGCCATTAATAAGCGCCTGCAACCATAGGCTTTCAGATATCCTGCGTTCAACCGGGAGTGCTCAACGGGACCGAACAAAAATTGTTTCCACATCAATTGTTTGACAGCAATGCCGCATTTTGGCATGGTTGAGGAACATTGTGGTAGCTGCCAATCTCCCCAGCTCCATTTTATAGAGGACAAACGAATGGACAACAAAGTCTATATTGTGAAGTGCACCGATTATGGTGAAATTGAAGCCACACTACCAAGCCTGATGGAATTGATGGGCGGAATGCCGCAATTCGCCCAGCAAGACGAAAACATCGTATTGAAAGTCAATTTGTTGCGCGAGGCCCGGCCCGAAGCGGCCGTGTCAACCCACCCGTCTTTGGTAGCGGCGGTGGCCCGTTTGGCCAAAGATACGGGGGCAAACCCGATCATCGCCGATTCACCCGGCGGGGGTTACCGCTACAATGCCAAAACACTGGATAAAATTTATCACACCTGCGGTATGCTCCAGGCAGCCCGGCAGGCCGGAATTGAAGTCAACTGGGACACAACATCCCGGCCCGTTTCGTACGCTGAAGGCCAACTGACCAAACATTTTGATATCATCAGCCCCGTGTACGAGGCGCAAGCGGTATTTAACCTGTGTAAAATGAAAGCCCACGTATTTACCGGTATGACCGGTGCCGTCAAGAACCTTTTCGGGGTCATCCCCGGTTTGGCCAAGCCCGGTTACCATGCCAAGCTGAATGATGTGCAGCGCTTTGCCGGTATGCTGCTGGACCTGGCCGGATATATTTCACCGCGACTGACCATTATGGATGCGGTTGTGGCCATGGAAGGCGATGGCCCCGGAGCGGGTGATCCGCGGCCGGTGGGATTGCTTTTGGGATCAACAAATCCGTTGGCCCTGGATGTGGTTGCCGGTGAGATCATGAACCTGGATCGATCCCACAATCCCATCCTTGTCGAAGCTGAACGGCGTGAATTCAAGCCCAACCGTATTGAAGACATTGACATCATTGGTGCCGATCTGGCCGAGGTGAGGGTGCCGGATTTTAAACATCCGCAGACATCAGCCCGACGATTCGGACTGGATCCGGGGCCCTGGTACCAGCGCATGCTTGAACCGATGTTTAAAAACGCGTTTACCGTCCGACCCAAAGTCATGTGGCACCGCTGTATCGCCTGCGGCACGTGCATCGAAGGCTGCCCAGTTCAAGCCATCCGCTTCGTCAAGGAGCGCGCTTTCATCGATGACGAAAAATGTATCCGCTGTTATTGCTGCCATGAGGTCTGTCCGGAAGAGGCCATCGGATTGCACAGCAGCTGGTTGTACCGCCTGATCGGCCCGGCCTGATAAAAATTCATATTTCTATTCCATACCGCCTTCTGGCAATTCGGGATTAAACTTGAACTCGCAGCCGCACTTATCACAGGTTGCATTCTCATCCGTTTCTTCTTCGCAAAGCGTCACCTGAGCACTGAAGCATTTTGGGCATCTCAGGTTGGCAAAAAATTCCTTTATGTGGCACCATTGCCGACAGGTTAGTTTCATTCTGGCCCCCTATTGTCGAGATAAATATTTATAAACCCCGTTAAGAAAAAAGTAGCACCTTCGGTCACTTAAATGCATTTTCCGAAGAGCTTCTAGCGGGTTTCCAATTCGATTAAGGTTATTTCAGAAGGCGAGCCCACGCGCACCGGCGGTCCCCAGTAACCGGTGCCGCGGCTGACATAAATCTGGGTGCTTTCGTGGGTGTGTAAACCGTAAACGTATGGCTGGGCAAACCCGACCAGCAAATTCCATGGGAAAAACTGGCCGCCGTGGGTGTGACCCGAAATCTGCAGATCGTATCCGGCACGGGAGGCCTCAAAAATGTTTTTGGGCTGGTGCGCCAGCAGTATTTTCACGTCTGCAATGGGTGCCCCTTCCAAGGCCTTTTGTGGATCTGAGCGGTGAGAGGTCAGGAAATTGCCGCCCCGATAATCGGTTACACCGGCCACCAACAGTTTGGCCTTACCCCGGGCAATCATCTGATGTTCATTTAACAACACGGTAAAGCCCAGACGTCTGACTTCTTCAACCCATTCAATCACGCCGGAATAGTATTCATGATTGCCGGTTACAAAAAAATTTCCCGATCTCGATTGGACCTGCGCTAAAGGCGCCACATCATATCCGAGTTGATCGACCGATCCGTCCACCAGATCACCGGTCAAAGCCACCACATCAGCATCGAGCGTATTGACCACTTCAACGATTTCTTCTACACTGGTACGCCGAAACGTGGGATTGACATGAATGTCGGTGATCTGCACGATTCTAAAACCCTCCAGATCCGGCGGCAGGTTGTCGATGGCAACCGGCACCCGTTTGACCTGGGGTGTTTGTTTGGCTTCGGCTACACCATAGCCGGTGGTCAGCGCCGCTGCCGCCAAGATCCCGTAATTCATTGAGTTAACGAGAAATCCACGACGGGATGGGCTATCAATGGGCTGGATCTTTTCCCGGCTAAGGGACGGTTTGGCCCTCCACCTCTTAAACGTTCTAACGGCGGCCACCGGCAACCAAACCAGGTCTCGAATCACCACGTAGGAAAAAACGAAACTTAAAAAACCCACCCCCAGATATCCGACCCAGGTCAACAGATGCAGACCCAGGTTATCGAATCCGGACCGGCGCAAAATGATCGTTATAACCGGTGCAAATAGGGTCGCAACGATGCCTGCGGCCATTGCAATCTTCCAATGACGCCTGAAAGATGCCTTGCCGAAAAGGCGCCAGATAATGTAGCCTGCCAGCAGGGCTGAAATCGCAAAAAATATAACAAAAAATCGAACCATTTTCGCCTCAGTGCATTATTGAAACCCGATTCAATGAATTCCGCTGCTTAAATGATTATTCAACAGCGTATACATTAAGCATTAAATTACAAACGCCAAGTCGTTTGAATCGTCCCTCTATTTGACGGTGGCCGACTTTAGATGATTGAAGACCTGCA
>JASFEV010000160.1:0-10322 GCA_050124655.1 Desulfobacterales bacterium | reverse complement strand
TCGCCTGTTCTTCACTGCCGGATCTCGACGTCATTGGTTACCGCTGGCTGTACATACCGTACTATGATTTTTTTGGTCACCGGGGCTTTTTTCACTCTCCATTTTTTGCTGCAATACTGGGTTTATTAATTGCTTGCACCTTTTATCGAAAAGAAGGGCTTTTTTCGAAGCAATGGTGGAAATATTTTCTTTATTTTTTTATTCTCACAGCCAGCCACGGGATATTGGATGCCTTGACCAATGGCGGTCTCGGAATTGCGTTGCTCTCACCGTTTACCAATAGCAGGTACTTTTTTCCATGGACTCCTCTCGAAGTCTCTCCATTGAGTATTAAAGGCTTTCTAAGTCAGCGTGGTTTGACGGTTTTTGTCAGTGAGATGGTATGGGTTTGGATACCTTGCTTTTTAATCGTTATTTTCTTGAAAATAAAGCGCAAGGAAACATAAAGCGCCATTCTTTTATGAATCTGTCATATCGAACAAACCGATCGGAGGCGGATATGCAAAAAGATTCATCACCGACAATTAAAGGCTTCAGGGTGAGGGCCGTTCGGGTGCCGATGACCGAACCGCATCAGACCGCAAGCGGCGTGATTACCGAGTCGCCACTGGTCTTGACGGACATATTAACCGACACCGGAATCAGCGGGCACAGTATCGTGTTCACTTACACGCCGGCCGCGCTCAAGCCGACCGCTGAGCTGATTCAGAATTTCGAGGCCCTGGTGCAGGGTGACGTGCTGGCGCCAGCCGAAGTCGAGCAAAAACTTGCCAAACGATTCCGATTGCTGGGGCCGCAAGGGTTAGTCGGTATTGCACTGGCTGCGATTGACATGGCACTCTGGGATGCACTGGCGCGTGTTCATAGCATGCCCCTCGTGCGCTTGCTCGGGGGAGTGGAGAAGCCGGTTCGTGCCTACGGTGCGGTCGGGTACGACGGCGTACAAGGCTCCGGACAGGGCGCCGAGAGTTGGGCGAAGCGAGGATTTACAGGTGTCAAGGCCAAGATTGGCTATCCCACTGTGCAAGAGGATGTCGCCGTTGTGCGCGCCATTCGTAAGGCAGCAGGCGACGACATGGCCATCATGGTCGACTACAACCAGTGTCTCACTCCGACAGAGGCCGTAGAACGCCTGCGGGTTCTCGACGAAGAGGGCCTCACCTGGGTCGAAGAACCGACGCTCGCCCACGATTATGCCGGGCATGCACTTGTGGCACGCGAAGCGCGAACCCCAATCCAATGCGGTGAGAACTGGTGGGGAACGATGGACATGCTGCACGCCATCGAGGCGCAAGCATCGGATTTGCTGATGCCAGACGTGATGAAGATCGGCGGAGTGAGCGGTTGGCTCAGGGCCGCGACACTAGCACACGCAAAAGGGATGCGGGTGTCCAACCATCTTTGGCCAGAGATCAGTGCGCGCCTCCTGTGCTGCACGCCGACAGCGCATTGGCTGGAGTATGCTGACTGGTGGAACCCCATCCTGGCCGAGCCGCTAAGAATTGAGAAAGGCATGGCGATCATAGACGACGCCGTCGGCACAGGCGTGGAATGGAACGAAGACGCGGTGAGCCGATTCTCAGCATGACCCTTGTTTAGCGAAAAATGGGATCTGGCCGCAGTAAGTATTTGATAGCTGAAAAAATGAGACAAAAAAAGGCCGTTTTAGCGCTTAGAAGTGCCATTTTGTGGGTGAAATGGGCGCTTTAAGTAAAATTAGGGCCATATTGATTTGTTGTGTTTTTACATAAAGTATGCATTAAATTGTGTAGATGTGGATTGATTTAAGACCGGTAACCACGGATTATGTCCGCCCGCCTGGCTTGTGGCTAATTGGCGGTAGATAGAAACAAGTGTTATATTCAAGCTGACCGGCAACTAAACGGTCTGTAAACTGCAATGTAGAAGGAAAGATGATGAGTACTGAAGAAGAAGGCGCCAAAACCCCGGCTTTCAAATGCCCGGAGTGCCGCCAGCCTTTGAAAAAAAGACGTACGCGGACACCCGACGAGTGTGAACTGCTTTGCGGGGGCTGCGGTGCCAGTTTCGATATTTGTGACCTGGAAACGGTGGATCGGCTTAAGAGGGAATCATAACGGCACTGCCTGAGATTTTAGAGCAGCACCCGCCGCAACCCCATCGCCCGCAACCGGCTGGTAAATATCCGTAAAATTTTAGGTGCTTGACACCTTTTAGTTCCTCCTCTTTTCCTCAAAACCCCTTGACATTAATCGAAATTTATTGCTATTCAGCATAAAGATATGACCTCGTAATCACAACCAAGAGGTAGCCATGGCATGAATACCAAGACCCCATTTCTCAAATAGAGAGCTGGGGTTTTTCGTTGGGGATTGGTAACTGCATTTCAAAAAGGTTTATTATGCATATTAATTTCAGGCGCTTAATATTATATGCAAATTTGACTGCAAGCTTCTGTATATTATTTTTCTTACACGGTTGCGTTAAGCAGTTTCAAGTTCCCGATTCAGAAACTAGCGCTATGAAAGATTTCCAGCGAGTAGTGGTTTATGGCAACGTCAGACCTTGGACCAAAACGAAAATCAACATTAACAAGGGCGACCAAATTTTAATTATTGCATCAGGTTCGGTAACTACTTGGCCGGGGCACAGCCACAGCGTTGATCTGCCGCCTCACCGGAGACTTGTCATGAAAATCGGTAAAAAGGGCATTGCAAGCTCGGCAGTTGGCTGGAACAACCAAATGCTTTTTCGATCAACCGAAGAGGGTCTCTTAATGTTCTGTGTAAGAGATTGGGACTCACTGGATGAAAAAGGCAGGCCGGTCATGGAAGTATATTGTCGCGTCTCGGGCTGCGACTATTACGCTGATAATAGAGGGCACTATCAGATCGAAGTTTTTGTCTTTTCAGATTCCGCTGAAGATGAAATTATAAATACCTTGAAAAAAATAGCAGAAGCAAATCCTGACGATGAAGAGTTACGTTCAGCAATTGAGGTTACTCTGTCAGATGTATATAGATACAGAATACTTGAAATCGCCTCCACGAAAGCCTCAAAAGAAATCAGTCAAACAAAAGAAATGATCAAAGAAATAAAGGAACAGGCGAAAGTAAATGAACCGTCTCAAGAAAGTATCTCTGAACTAAAATTTAGTGATTCGGACAATAAAAAAATTCAAGAATTAGAGCAAAAGCTTGCCAAACTTACTGAAACTTTAAACGAACTCGATAAACTTAAGAATGAGTTAGAAGAAGGCAGAAAACAAATAAGCGTTCTTTCTCAAGAATTAGAGGAAAAAGAAGAGTTAGAAAGGGACCTGAAATCCAAGTTAGAACATTTTGAAAATTCACCACCGGTTATCGTAATTGCATCACCAAAAGATAATAGTGAAGTGACAAGCAAAAAAGCGACCCTTTATGGTGTAGCAAAAGACGATAAAGGTGTAACTAAATTGGAGGTAATAATTGGCAACCAAGTTTCTCACGAGCCAATTGTAAGAGACCTAAAATTCGCAGAAGAGCCAGCGCCTAAACGAGTGGAATTTAATAAAACGATTAACCTTCAAACGGGTATTAACAAAATTGAAATTCGCGCGACTAATTCGGATAATTTGGTCTCCAAAGAAACAATTGTAGTTTATCGACGGGAATTAAAGAAAAACATATGGGCGGTCATTATTGGAATAGATGAATACCAGCACATACGAAAGCTGAAATACGCGGTAGACGATGCCCAGGCGTTCTACCGTCATTTTGTGAATTATATGCAACTTCCACAAGAAAATATCATTTTGCTAACCAATGAACAAGCAAATCTCACTAAACTGAGAAGTACCTTGGGTACTTACCTTAAGCGCAAAGCTGGCAAAGAAGATACTGTCTTCATTTATTTTGCCGGCCATGGGAGCACTGAAAAGGATTCCATGAGTCCTGACGGTGACGGTCTAACAAAGTATCTACTACCCTGTGATGCAATGCCAAACGATTTATATGCTACCGCTCTGCCAATGAGTGAAATAAAAAAAATATTTGACAGGATAAAGTCCGATAGACTGATTTTTATCTGTGATGCCTGTTACAGTGGTGCCAGTGGCGGACGAACAATCAGTCTTACAGGGCTAAGAGCAAATATTTCAGATGTTTTTCTGGATCGAATTGTTAAAGGTAAGGGCAGGGTTATTATAACGGCCAGCGGCCCAAATGAGGTAAGTTCTGAAAGTGATGAGCTACAGCATGGGATTTTTACCTATTTTTTGTTAAAGGGGCTCCATGGAAAGGCTGATACAGACAATGATGGGCTTATTACAGTAGATGAACTGTACAAATATGTTTCAATTGAAGTACCCGATGCGACTAACCAAGAACAGCATCCAGTGAAAAAAGGATCTGTTGAGGGCCAAATTGTTATAGGCTACACCCAATGAACTATGGGTAGTAAAAGGGATTGGACCATGGTAAGTACCTGATTATTAATAGAAGAGCTTTACAAAGGGCCGCTTTTCGGTTTGAAAAGATATTTCCTTTCATCCCCATAGTTATATATTAGCTTGCCTCTTTTTTACGAAAATATTCGTCTAAGATTTTTTTGGCTGTCGACTCAAACGGAACTGAATTGTAAATATAGTCATTATATTTTTTATTAATGACTACTTTTTCTTTTGGATCAATAAGATACAAACAATTGAATGCGTTTCCATTATCACCAACAACTCTAATATAATGCATCATCACCAAATCTGCATTAATTTTGTCTGCAATTCTAATTATTTCGTCCAAATTTGGACTTGGCGCATCGATAAAGGATTTTTTCGTCCAAACCAAGCTGCCTTCTTCACTAAAAATCTCCTTTATTAACTCAATTTCATTGCCGAATTCATCATGTTGATAATATGAATATTTAAGAAATATATTATCGTAGCTTTTTAATGAATTTTTTAAAGCATCAAAGAATATATCGTAGAATACGTTTCTATTGTATTTATAGTATATATCAAGTTTCCATGGGAAAATAGCTAATTTAAATCGAGAATCGGGGCGCCTAATTTTCTCTGTAGTTTTCGGTATTGCCGCGAGAGTTTCCCTTTCATTATCAGCGGGTGAACTTACTTCTGAAGTCTGCACAGTTCCTGAGGTCTTTGAAAAATTGAAATAAAAATCACCCATCAAGGACGAAGATTCCCAGGGAATTTGAAGACCATTGGTTTGCCTGGCGACATCGATCCTAACGCGCTTTAAGACCTGTTCGATCGTCAGATTGGGCGTCTTCATATGTTGAATTAAGTGCTTTGTGAAAATGCCGTTTCGTTCGGGGCCATCTGCAGCCACATCGCCCGGTGCGGTCGCATACGCGATCAAAGAACCGGTGGGCGCATCCATGCGTGCAAGACCGCTTTGATCGGATCGAAAGGCTCGGGCATACGGATTGTTGCGGCAAGCGTCCAGGATAACGATATTTAACTGGTTTCTTGCGTCCTCCATCTTTCCCAGCACCCGGCCAGCATCGACGGCCTCGTATTTTACATCGGATTCGGATTCAATTCTGGCATCAACAGGAATGAGATAATTGCGGCCCCCTATCTGGAGCCCGTGCCCCGCAAAATAAAAAAGTCCGATGCCGCCATTTCTCAGTTGCCGGCCGAAAGAGCGGATAGCGTCTTCCATGCTTCTCTGATCCGCATCCTTTTTGAGGATAACCTTAAAGCCCAATTTTCTGAGAGTTGCCGCCATATCCTCGGCATCGTTTAAAGGATTTTTAAGCGATGCGGTTTGATAGGCGCTGTTGCCGATAACAAGAGCAAGCCGTTCTACATGCAATTTGATTCCACGTTCTTGAGCGAAGAGGGCGACAGATGACCAAAGTAAAGACAGGAATAAGACAAGGACAGTGAATTTTCGGAGTATCATTCTAAAGTCCTTTTTATTTGCTAATAATGGGCGGAGGATGGATTTTAAAACAACATTATTTTATTCGATATTCATTGTCAAATTTTATTTCCTTAGGTTTAGATATGTTGGGAAGCTGCAGTTTTGAAATGGCAGTTAAATTGAGGTAATCGGTAAAGCTGCATACTAATCACCTTCCTTCTTTAATGCGAGATAGGTGACATCGTCAATGATTTCGCCGTCCCTTACATGTTTAAAAAAACTATCTTCAAGCCGTTTTAATATCTGCTTTAAATCTGAATGATTTTTGCTGATATATTCTAAAAGTCGCTTTTTAGAGAAACTTTTACCACCACCATCAACGGCATCAATTAGACCATCTGTATATAAAAATAAATAGTCACCTTTTTGAAATGTGATTTTTTTACAGGAATACGTTGTATTTTGCATTGTGCCTATTGGGAGTCCGCTTGGTCTTAAAAATTGTTTTACCTCTCCATGTCGAATTAGTGGCGGGGGCTCGTGGCCACAGTTCACATAAAACATTTCATCCGAATTTGCGTCTAAAACTCCAATAAACATAGTAGCAAACATACTGGTTTCACCGTGATACTCTGCAATATAATTATTTGTCTTGTGAACAGCTTCAAGAATTAACTGTTCTGGAGACATTTTTTCCAAAGCATTCAAGCTCTGGAGGGAAAAGATTCGTACCATACTACGTAATACCGCCATAAATAAGGCCGAGCCGACTCCGTGGTCGCACACATCGCCAATAACTACCGAATGATAACGTCCACCTGGAAGTTCAAAGACGTCATAGAAATCGCCGGATACCTGATAGGCTGGTTTGAAAAAAGTCTCTATCTGCCAGCCTTCTAAGCTGGGTAGCTCGGAAGGCAGAAAACTATTCTGTATTTTACGCCCGATCTCGAGTTCGCGCTCCGCGATTTCCTTATCTTTTTGTATTCTAAGTCTTTCATATGCATTTTGAATAGACTTCATAGTGAAAAGACCGGCCCATATGAAAAATACCAGCAAAAGTGGCTTTATTGTCGGAATAAGCACATTAAAAAGGATCAAAATGATGACTGCAGTGCTAAAATATACGGCGCCGAGCGTAGAGGCAACGACGCTCAACTTGATCGCGGTACCGGTTAAATAAACTCTGAACAATAAGGCAGCAAAAAAAAGTTCTAATAATAGAATTTGGTATCCCCGGATATCACGCAGGAAATTTTCATTGATAATGGTATGAACAACGTTTGCATGGACACCACTCAATGGGTAAGCCTTGTCCACCGGAATAATGCCTATATCTGTTGAGCCGGTATATGTATTTGAAACGAGCGCTATTTTTCCCTTCATTTCTTGTTGCCACATATGCCAATCATTTTTATCCTTGGAGGCAAAATAAATATCGGAAAAATTGTAATGTTTCATCCGCCCCCACGGGCCGACAAAATTGATCCGCATTGCGCCATTATGATCCACCGGGATTTTTATATCGTGGGGATTGGCACCGTCCGGGCGTGATGCCTTAATCAATGTAATTGAATTCTTGCCGATAAGCACATTTTCAGGAGGGACCTTCAGAAAATCGCAAGCCGCCTTCAGCGAAAAGCTTGGATACACAGCGTCTTTATATCGTACCAATAGCGGCAATCTTCTAAAAACGCCGTCTCTGTCTGGAGTGAGCGTCAGATATCCCATCCCTTTGGAAGCATTTGCCAACTCGGCAAAGCTAAATACCGGATCGGTGCCATAATAAAGATCCGGAGCTTTTCCGATTCGTACATCCCGCCACAAGTCTCGGCCTAAATAAACTTTGATATCGTTGTCCCCATAAGGATCTTTTTGAAAGCTGTTGCTGGATTCCAAACTGAACACCATTCCGAAAATGACATTTCCTGCATACTCGACAGCGGCCACAAGTTCACGGTCGGCACCTTCTTTTTTGTGGCCAGCAAAAACGATGTCAACCATCTGCAGCGACACACCCATGTCAGCCAAATTCCTGATTGCCTTTGCGTAATAAGCACGGCCGGGATGGTAGCTTTCTAATGCTTTCAAACTGGAATCGTTCAGATCGACAATTGCTATGGTTTCCGAGAATGGCTGGCGGCGCGAGGTATATGAGGTTTTGAATGCCAGGATCTTATCGGCTATTTGTTCACTCCATAATTTAACAGCCGGAGAGGGCCAGCATAGTAATTGAACAGCTGAAAAAAGAACAGCCACCGATATGAGCCCGCTGAGAAGTTGTCTATTTTTAATTATGGTCAATTGTAAAGACCCTGCAGTAGGCAGTTTTTCTAGAAACTTTATAGGCAAGATCAGAGAAATCTATACCAGGATCTGATGGTTTTGATCCAGGACCGCGAAAGCTTCCCCCGATCCTAACCGGCCGTTCGGCAGAGGTGCTGAGATTATTGCGCCGGATGTTATTTATTTCATCTAAAATTGCTTTTATAGAAACATGTGCTGACTCACTTTTTTTCAAAGTCATATAGTGCTGATATAAATTTTCCAATCTCTCCTGACGGATTCGCGATGCAATAAGGTAAAATTTTTCCTCACCGGTCTGTGAATCCAGCTCAAGCCATCTATTTCCTGTAGGAATAACAACTTTTCGATTAATCGGCAGCTTTGGGTTCTGATGGCTTTCTGGAAATATTTTTGTCAAAACCCCACTTGGACCAATATGAAACAAATAAAAATAGCTCTCACTAAGCGCTTCTAAATAAAATTTTAATTTGTCTCCTGATTTTAGGATATGATTACTTTTTACTGAAACCAATTGCGGGCTGTCTCCGTTGTTCTTTAAGGCGACGAATGCATAGTTAAATTGCAAATTTCCCGATAGGGATTTGCTTTGCGCATGAGCGTAATTTGTGGCAATCAGCGAGTTAAAAACCATGATAATAGTTAACAGCCTGATGCTTATCGTTAAAAATGAAATCATCTTTTCATCCTTTTAAACACAAAACCCCGGTTATTCATAACAAGAACAAACGGGGTTCTGAGCATTTTACAATGGCCACCTCCACGATTTGGGTTGGCACACATGCGAAAAGTCCGTTTTATGTATCAAATGAGATTATTTATGTCAATGGATTCAGTACGATATCATTATTATAAAGCTTGGGCGAAGGTCCATTTTTCCCCACCAGTTAGTGTTTGAGCTAAACCATAAGCCACTGATTCTTCTCTAATGTTTTACAGGCCCGAGAAGCATAATTAACGTCAAAAAATTGATATTTCGTGATCAAATATATAACAGCTGTATTTGGGTGCAAAAATGAGGTCGGGCCACAGGAAGTATCTTTTAATTATTAATAAAATCCAATTGACAGGCAGTGTCTTGAGCTTAAAAGTGCCATTTTAAGGGTACAATGAGCGTTTGACGGGAAAAGTGGACGTCCATAAATAAAATCAAGGTTCAGGGTTCTCCTCTTCGCTTTTGCGAGCTTCCGACAAGCCGCCGTGGCAGGCAAGGTTCATGATTCCAGGCGCCGCCCTTCGAGCTATGGCGGACAGGCAAGGTATAGGGTATCCGCACAACCGCCTAGATAACATTCGCAAAATCCTTGGCGAGTAACCATCCATACATATAACCATATTTTATTGTACTAACTCTTCGACTTCTTACTTACACTGCAGGATTCCGCCACATAAAAACATTTTTAACATCAAAAATATCCGTTTCTGAAACCACCTGGAATCCGAACCGCTCATAAAATCGGACATTTTTGTCTGAATCGGTTTCTAAATATGCTGGTGCTGAGCATGCATCGACTTCTTTGCAGAAAAGACTTAAAAGTTTTGTGCCAATACCATTTCCCTGATGTGATGGCAAAACACCGACCGGGCCAAGATGCCAGTGTTGATTCGAAGGATCCTGCCCTGCCCATTCGTTGCGCCAATGGGATATACGCCAATCTAAAGTATTTTTTTCTTCTGGTTGCGCATGCTCATTTGCAATTTTAGAGCCATCGCATGATTTCATCCGCATCACCCCTACGATTTGCCTGTTGATCCTCGCCAGAAAAGTAATGCCCGGCAAATCAGTCAAAAGCTCAAAAAACATCTTTTCGATTATCCGGCGTTCTTTTTCGCCTTGACCCTGAAAAATGGCAATATGAATAGGAACTTTGAGCATTGCCTTGCTGAGAACTCTTGAAGCCTCTGAGATGTTACTTTTTTGCAAAAATGAAATCTGACACATGTCCATTTTTATTCCTTTAACTGGTATTCAAAAAAACGCAACGTACAGAAAGATGGCCTAACGACGGATTTTTTTAACAAGCGCAGCCACCCGCTGCCCCAGTTTGCGTCCATTTTCCTGGACGGCAGCATCCGGTGCGCCCATGCAGGCGGTTCCATAGTGGCCGGTAGCCGACATGGGATCGCCCACGATGATCATCCCATAGATGAGCAGGGCCTGGATGATGGACA
>JASFEV010000159.1:0-10358 GCA_050124655.1 Desulfobacterales bacterium | reverse complement strand
TGGCCTATTTCCTTTTCCGTTTGCGGATCGATCGGGGGAACCTGTCCGTTGAAGTATTTATGGGCCATTGAGATGATTCTGGAGAAAAGATTACCGAGATCATTGGCCAGATCTGAGTTAATTCGTTTAACCAATGCCGCCTCGCTGAAGCTTGAATCCAACCCAAAATTCATTTCTCGAATCAGAAAATACCGAAAGGCATCTAAACCGTAAATATTTCGCAGTTGAAGCGGGTCGACAACATTGCCAAGGCTTTTGGACATCTTGCTCTGTTCGATGTTCCAGTATCCGTGAACATTTAAGTGTTGATAAATGGGGATACCGGCGGCTTTGAGCATCGTGGGCCAATAAATACCGTGAGGCTTTAGAATATCTTTGGCAACAATGTGCTGTGCCACAGGCCAAAATCTGTTATAGCGGTCACCATCCGGATAACCCAAGGCTGAAACATAATTTAAAAGTGCATCAAACCAGACATAGGTGACATAATTTTCATCAAAGGGAAGAGTGATGCCCCACTTTAAACGGCTTTTTGGCCGGGAGATACAGAGATCATCAAGTGGTTCTTTCAAAAATGCGAGCACTTCGTTACGGTAGCGTTTCGGACGGATAAATCCCGGGTTCTGCTTGATGTGATCGATGAGCCAATTCTGGTAGCGGCTCATTTTAAAAAAATAGTTAGATTCTTTGATGGTTTCCGGAGCGGTTTCATGATCCGGACAATTACCGTCAACCAATTCTCGTTCGGTATAAAAACGCTCACACCCGAAGCAGTACAACCCCTCATACTCACTAAAATAAATGTCGCCCGCATCATAAATCTTTTGCAAAACCTGGCTAACGACATCCATATGGGCCGCATCCGTTGTGCGCACAAAGTAATTATTGTTGACGTTGAGTTCCGGCCAGAGTTCTTTGAAAAGGCGGCTTATTTTATCGACGTACTCACGGGGGCTCAGATTCTCTTTTTGTGCAGCGCGTACGACTTTATCGCCATGCTCGTCGGTTCCGGTAAGGAAGAAGACGTCCATTGCCTGCATTTGGTGAAAACGCGTAATGACATCGGCCACAATGGTGGTGTAAGCATGCCCCAAATGCGGGCGAGCGTTAACATAATATATAGGGGTTGTAATGTAAAACGGCTCGGACATTTTTATTCCTTTTGCAACGTTATTTGATCAATCTTATATTCAACTTCCATGTTGTCTTCCAGTCGGACAGCAACCCGGTTACAAATGGCATTATGACGAATGACTTTGCCTTTGCCGCTAGGTGTCGTGACGACTTTACCCAATCGCGGCAAGCCTCTCTTTAAATATTTGTAGGTTTCAAACTCATAGGTTAAACAGCACATCAACCGACCGCATTGTCCTGAAATTTTGGTTGGATTCAACGAAAGGCTCTGTTCTTTAGCCATTCGGATTGAAACTGGATCGAATTTATCTAAAAATGTCGAACAGCATAGTTCGCGGCCGCAGCGACCAATACCCCCGCACATCTTCGCTTGATTGCGGATTCCCACCTGACGCATTTCAATCCGAACACCTAATTTTTTGACCAGCATTTTGACCAGTTGCCGAAAATCAACCCGGCCCTCGGCTGTGAAGAAAAAAATATACTTGTTACCATCAAATGATTTTTCCACCGAGAACAGGTTCATTTTCAAGCCCAATTTGCGGATGCACTCCAGACAATAGGTGTGGGCCGAATTTTCGTCTGACAGGTTTTGTTGGCGCTGCTTGAAATCTTTTTCCGTCGCCAGCCGAAAGACCTTTTTATGCGGCTTATCGCTGGCGGATTCTTCATAAGGTGAAGGCGGGACCACCACTGTTCCGAAACCCAGCCCCTGTTCAGTTTCAACGATGACGTGGTCTCCGCGTTTCAAAACAAATGCACCGCAGTCAAAATCATAGACTTTACCGGCCGTTTTAAATCGTATGCCAACTAATTTCTTCATGTTTTTTCAATTCTTCCAGAATTCCATTATTCCATGTTGGCGCTATAATACCCGTGCCTTTGAAAGCAACGTACTTTCACTATGTTATAAAAGTCCAGAGACGGCAAGCCATCACGGTTGTGCCAACTGTATGAGCAACCGTTCCATGCTGAGCCTTAAATTGGTGTTTGTCGTCAATCGGTTTTGGGCATTTTGAATCGCCTCGACTTTCGCCAGAAGCGTCGCCATGTCCGTTTGGCGAGATACGGTTCTGATCTGATCAACAACATCTATGTTGATGACTATTTCGGGATCGTAGTGGTTGATGATCAAATCCCTAAACCAGCTTTTAATGATCTCTAATCGCTCAGCAAGCAATTTTTTTTCCCGTGATAATTTTTCGGCCAGCGCAAATAAGCGTGCCACCGTTTGCAAAGACAGCAACCGCATTTCAGCAAGCATCCATTTTCGGTGGTGCAACCAGTTTTGCTCGATCATCAACTGAGCTTTGCTAAGGCTTCCATGGGACATAGCGGAAATAATTTCAGCCGCCTGAGGCTTGAGTCCATATTCCTTTATAATAAAAGCAGTGATGGTTTCATTTAAGATCCGATTAAACCTCACTGGCTGGCAACGGGATACAATGGTCGGCAGAAGGTCAGATTTTCGGTTTGCAATCAATACCAGCATCGAGCGGTTGGGTGGCTCTTCCAGTACTTTAAGCAGTGCGTTGCTGGCGGCTGCGTTCATGCAGTGTGCCTCTGAAAGAATGACCACCCGGGTTTCGGCTTCGTAAGGCTTCCTGGAGAGGGTTTGCAGCAGCGTCCGAATTTGGTCGATTTTGATAAAGGGGCCGCTTGGCTTAATCTGAATGATATCTGGGTGATTACCGGCTGCAATTTTTTTACAGGACTTGCAGATACCGCACGATCCGATCAAAAGATTGACAGGATCCTGCTCGATTCCATCATCTTTGTTGAAATTGGAAGAATCACCCCGACAGTTACAAGCCATCGCCAGGGCAAGGGCGGCTGCCTGTTTACCCACTCCTGCTGTTCCTGTGAAAAGAAACGCGTGTGGTAGAGTCCGGTTCTTTAGGAGGGTGGTTAATATTCTGATGGGTCGTTCTTGATTTATGAGCAACTCAAACCCAGACACAACTTCAGTAATCTACCCGTTCCTTCAGCTCTTTTCCTGATTTGAAAAATGGAAGTTTTTTCGGTTTTATCGTCACTTGCTCTCCGGTTTTCGGGTTTCGGCCGGTATAGCTTTTGTAATCCTTTACAAAAAAGCTGCACAGACCCCGAATTTCAACCCGTTCTCCCCTCGCCATCGCATCCGCCATGTTATCAAAGAATATCTGGACAACCTTTGCAGCTTCAGCTTTCGATATATTGGCCTCTGTTTTCAAGGCGGAGATGAGCTCCAACTTATTCATAGAACCTCCTTTTTCAGAATACGGATCGGCAATAACATTTTGAAATGTATATGCTAAAACCAAATTAGATGTCAAGCGGTTATGTTAATATTTTCGGCACTATTTCGATGTCATGCTCATTGACCTCCACTCCGGCATATTGTCCGAGGGCTTCAATGTTGACAATCACGCGTCCTTTTCCACCAAAGCGGATAAAGGTTCCACTGACACCGGCGAACGGCCCGTGAACCACCAAGACCTTGTCCCCTTTTTTTAACTGCGTGCCGGTTGCGATCGGGTGTTGGGCGCTGACCATAATTTTTAGGGATTCAATGGTTTCTTCCGGCACCGGCACCGGACCTTGTTTGCTGCCGATCAGTCGCACCGCTCCGGCGGTTTTGACGACTTCCAAATGAGACTGAGGGGTTAAATCAGTTTTGACAAATAGGTAGCCGGGAAACAGGGGGACGCGAATTATGGCTTTGCGGTCACGACGCTTACTCCGCACGGTCACTTTCGGCAAAAAAACCTCAATCGATTTTTTCCCCAATCCTTCATTGACAACGTTTTCAAACCGGCTTTTGGTATGCAACACGTACCACAGATGTTCTAAGCGTTTGTCTTTCATTGATCATCATCCCATCTTGCTTCCGATGTTTTTACGCCCTCGATGCTGAGTTGTGCTTATAATTATCGGGCGAAAAAACCAGATAAGTTAATATCGGAATTTGCCCAGTCCCAATAATTCGATCGTAAAACTGAAGGCCCAATCATTGGGTCTGTTTAAATAGCTGGCGTAAAGCGTCCAGCATTGGGAGTCGTAGATGAATCCCACCCGAGAGGCAGCTCTTTGATCGGTTTCCAAATTATAACTGTAGGCGCCGTTCACAGAAAACTTATCTGTCATTTTTACTCTTAATGAACCGGTAATGAATTCGATGTCTTTATCGTTATTGGTTTCCTCGGATGCCCTTTCATAACGATAGTCCACCCTAATGCTATCCCCCCTATTGTCTCTTAAGGTTCCCTTAACGTTGTGGGACAAAAACTTGTTGTCATAGACCGAGTATTGGGCATCGGCGTCGATAGTGAAATATCTTCTTGGATTGACGTCGAGTTTGGCAGAAACCGGTAAAAACGGCCGGGTTGATCGTTCAAAGTCATAGCCATGTTGTATTTTCAGGCGAAAAAAATCGTTGTACTCAAAACCATCGGTCGTTTGAAGCCAGGCGCCGCGGTTAATCGGCAGGTCTTGGTTTGATTTTACGGTTTGACCCGTACTTGATTTAGAGGTCAACGTGTTGGTCAGCGCGTAGGTGATTTTATTGGTCTCATCGATGCGGTCGAGGGCATCAAATCGGGGTAAGTTGCTTTGTTTGGAATTTGATATGAATTCATGGGTAATCTGGGGGCGGATACGATGCTTGATTTTCTCAAATAGCCAGCCTTCCAGATTATAGACCTTTTCAACCTCCGTAAAAAGCTCCAAACGGGTGTCAAAAAGCTCCCGATGGGACCATCGATCGGCATCGGGTTGGTCCTCGAAATTATTTTCATCCAGACGATAAAGTGTCTGGCGGTATCCGGCAGACGGCTCAATCGTCAGGAAGTTTTGCACACGGAAGGGAAGATAGAATCTGGGCTGCAGATCGAGCCTTTGGCCGCGGGTTCCGCTGTCGCGCCAAAAATAGTTATACTGGGAGCCTAGATCAAAATAAAAGGGGGAGGCCATCATCTTTTGTTTGGCGCCATCAAAACTGATCAGCGGCAATCGCTGAAGCGTATCGCTGGTGTTGATTTCACGCCGGCTGTCATGATTCCAGCGCGGCTCGAAATTGAGACTGTACGAGGGCCACAGTCGATTCAGATTCAAGCGGTTGGTTCGAATCGGATCGTTGAAATCATCCAGATGCCGTTTAAACATATCGCGAAAAGCCCCATTGGTATCATTAAAGCCCATGCGACCTTCCCGAAATTCCTTTAGATAGTCTTGATCTTTGATAATGTCCAGATCCAATTTGGCAAAAAAATCCAGCGGAACGAGTTGATGATGGCTCATACGGAACCACCAGCGCTCATCATTGGTGCGCAAGACCTGTTCTCCGTCATCACGAAACCCGTAATCAATGCTGGACTGGCCGCCCGTATCGGTCTTATCATCTTTGATTCCATCCAGCATGAGCATGCCCTTGGCATCCTCGCTTAAGTAATAGCGAAATTCAGCACCGTATTTTTTCCCCCGATTGGACATGTAATGCCCGTAAAAGGTCGCATCGGTGCTTTCTGATATGGCCCAGAAAAAAGGCTGATTATACTGATATCCTCTGCGCTCGGACTCCCCGAACTGAGGCGTCAGAAAACCGCTCTGGCGATCTTTCCGTGCCGGGTAGCGAAAATACGGTGTGTAAAACACCGGCATATTGCGCGCCCGAAAAGTGACATGTTCTCCGGTGCCGGCACCATCGGCTTTTACCTTAGCCTCGCGTGCACGGATTCGCCAACTTGGCTCCGGTCCGTCGCAGGTGGTCAGGGTGGCGTCCTGCATGCGATAGGTTTCTTTTCCGGTTTTTTCGATTTTGTCCGCCGTGATGTGGAAGTTATTTTCTTTTAAAAATAAATAGGCATTTTCAATAAAGCCGACCTGGTTTTCGAGGTCAAGCTCCATGTAGCTGCCGGACAGGATATCCTGACCGACGGTCAAAACCACATTGCCGCGGGCATATGCCCGTTGGGCGATGTGATCGTACCGAATCGTATCGGCTGTCAGGCGCATATCGCTTTTGTATATTTGCACATTGCCGCGGGCAATATATTGGTTCAGCTGCTGGTCGAAGGTGACCTCATCGGCCTGCAGTTCCCACGGCAACTGGCTATCATCTTCTGAAATCCGTTCCGGTGTCAATTTCAAAATCTGGGCGGGCACCGGCTGCGGCCCGAAGATACAAGCCCAAATGAGACAGCCGAGAACGGCCGTCATGCAGCGCCTTTTTGAAAAAAAAATCGCATACAAGCGTTTCAACCGTCTGGGCTGAAAAACAGGTCCCCTGCATTTTTCCTTCGAATTGAGATGAATCATGCAGCTCTGATCTTTGTGGGGCGATGCGGCACAGCCGTCGGGCCCTGGAGTCTTCTATATACCTTGAATATACATGGAATTTGAGATATAGATCCAGAATGGTTAAATATGTCAAGATATTGTTGGAAAGTCAATTGGATGCCAATTGGTGTGTCGTTTGGTTGCAAATATTGAGCGCGTTCCATCCAAATGTTCAATTTGATTCGTTTTCAGGGCCCTTCGGTGTTGCGCGCATCGCCAATCCTTTTCCCGCCTTTGTATCCGCAGGAGCGGGTTGAAAGGCCGGTCTGTTGACTTCGCCGATGCTGGGTGGCACGATTGTGCATTGGCCGAATCTTTCAAGCGCTAACTTATGTGAATAATAATGAATATTCTCTTAACTAATGACGATGGAATTTATGCCCCGGGCTTAGCCGCCCTCTACAGGCACCTGGCAACGGAAAATGATGTAGCCGTCATTGCCCCGGACCGCGAACAAAGTGCTGTTGGCCATGGCATTACCTTAAATAAACCGCTGCGCGCGCACAAGATGACCATCCCGAATGCATTTGAGGGCTATGCGGTCTCCGGGACTCCGGCCGATTGCATCAAGATGGGCGTTCTGGAGATACTGAAAACCAACCCCGATTTGGTAATATCCGGCATTAACCCGGGTGCCAATGTAGGGGTCAATATTAATTATTCCGGAACGGTTGCCGCCGCCAAAGAGGCCGCTTTATACGGTATCTTAGCGATATCGGTATCTATTAATAGTCGTCAGGTGGATTCATATGATGCGGCTGCTGCCTTTATTGCGCACCTGGCCCCGGATATTTATGCTCGCGGGCTGCCTTTGGGCACTTTTCTAAACGTCAACATTCCCAACCGGCCCTTGGCGGAGATTGCGGGTGTGCAGTTTAGCCGGCTGGATATGGATTTTTTCCCTGAATACATTGATAAACGCGTCGATCCGCGTCAACGCACCTATTATTGGCAAGGATGTGATTCCTTGCCCCAGGGCAAGTCCATTGATGTTGACGGTTCAGCCCTGTGTGAAGATTTTATTTCAATTACACCCATAAAGTGCGATCAAACCGATTATGAGGTGCTCGAAACCTTGCAGGACTGGAAAAGGGTATCTAGAATTTTACATGAAAATTAAAGAGATTATGAACGCTTCAGATCCGAGAACGCTTGAGGTGCTGAGCAGTTTAAACCTTAACGCTTAACTTATAAAAAAAATTGATCTCATGTTCATCACTTTAGAAGGTATCGAAGGTTCGGGTAAAACAACACAGATCGACCGGCTGGCCGATTTTCTGGCACAAAACGGAATAAAATGTGTGATAACCCGACAGCCGGGCGGAACCGTCATCGGTGAAAGCATACGATCGATTTTACTCAACCCGGAAAATGACACCCTAGCGCCGATGACGGAATTGCTGCTTTACCTGGCAGATCGGGCGCAGCATATTAATGAGGTCATCAAACCGGCTTTGGCGACCGGTCAAACCGTTGTATGTGATCGATATTTTGATGCAACGGTGGTCTATCAGGGTTTTGCTCGAGGATTGAGCGTTCAGTTGCTCAAAGATTTGCACCAACTATTGTTTGATAATTTAAAGCCGGATGTCACACTATTGCTGGATCTTTCACCGCAACAAGGATTGGAACGGGCCTGGCAGCAATTAAATAGCGGCCAACGGGTAGGGCGTGAAAGCCGTTTCGAGAGCGAGGCGATTGTCTTTCATGAAAAAGTCAGAGCGGGGTATCTTGAGCTGGCACGCCTTGAACCGCAGCGGTTTCACGTTATCAATGCGGCCCGGAGCCCAGATCAGGTCTTTGCCGAGATCAGCAAAACACTGATCCCTTTTTTAAAAATTTGAAACGCTTAATTCGGATAATAGTGAGTTGACGATATGGGCCGTTCTATTCTGGATGCCATCGGCCATACGCCGTTAGTTGAAATCCAAAAACTAAACCCGAACCCCAGCGTAAAGCTATGGGCCAAACTAGAGTATTTTAACCCGGGAGGTTCGATTAAAGATCGCGCCGCCCTCTGGATGATCCAAGCTGCCGAAAAATCAGGCGAACTAACACCTCAAAAAATCGTTATCGAGCCCACCAGCGGTAATACCGGGATTGGCCTTGCCCTGGTTTGTACTGTCAAAGGATACCGTTTGCTGCTGGTCATGTCAGATGCCGTCAGCATCGAGCGCCAAAAGATTTTAAAAGCTCGGGGCGCCGATATTCTTTTAACGCCCGGTCATTTGGGCACCGATGGGGCGATTGAAGAGGCCTATCGGCTGGCTCGTGAAAATCCGGACACTTATTTTTTACCTGATCAATTTAATAATGAGGCCAACTGGTTGGCGCACTACCACGGTACGGCAGAGGAGATCTGGCAACAAACAAACGGCCGTATTACCACTTTGGTCGCCACTTTAGGAACGACCGGTACATTAATGGGCGTTTCTAAAAAATTGAAGACCTATGATCCGGCCATTCAAATCATCGGTATTGAACCTTATCTGGGCCACAAAATTCAGGGATTAAAGAATATGAAGGAGGCCTACTGCCCTGAAATTTTTGAAAAGGATCGACTGGACCAAAAGATCAATGTTGAGGATGAAGCGGCTTATGAAATGGCACGGCGGCTGGCCAGGGAAGAAGGGATATTTGTCGGGATGAGCAGCGGCGCTGCCATGGCCGGTGCCTGCAAGGTTGTTGAACAGATGACCAAAGGCACCCTTGTCGTTATATTCCCGGATAGCGGCGAACGCTATTTAAGCACCTCACTTTTTGCGGTGAAGGAAGAGATATCACTGAAACTGTTTAATGCCCTCAGCCGCAAAAAAGAAGTTTTCGAACCCCAGGTCCCGGGTAAAGTTACGGTTTACTCCTGCGGACCGACTGCCCATGCACGTGCTCATCTCGGCGAAATGCGGCGCATCGTGTTTGCCGATCTGATCTGTCGTTACCTGGAGTACCGCGGGTATGCAATCCATCATTTAACCGATATCAATGATCTCGATGATAAGGCCATCAGCGGGTCTGAAAAGTTGGGGATCGGACTAAACGAATTTACCAAAGCCAATATTGCCCAGTTCAAGGAGGATCTGGCGATTTTAGGTGTTACCCCTGCCGATATTTACGCCCAGGCAAGTGAGCATGTTGATGACATGGTGGCCTTGGGCGAGAAACTGATGCAAAAGGGCATTGCCTATGAAAAATTGCGCTCATTATATTTTGACATTTCGCGATTAGATACCTACGGTCGGCTATCCGGAATTGATATTCATAAAATTAAAGTGGGCGCTACGGTTGATCTGGATGATTATGAAAAATTAAACCCGCGTGATTTTACGCTGTTTAAACGATCGAAACTTTCAGAGTTGAAACGGGGCATCTTTGTCAAAACACAGTGGGGAAACGCCCGGCCTTCCTGGCATATTAAGTCGGCAGCTATTTCGATGAAATATTTAGGGGAGCGTTTCGATATCCATGCCAGCAGCCGGGAGCTTGTTTTTCCTCATCACGAAAACGAGAACGCCATTGCAGTTGCCATAACCAGCAAGCCGCTTGCCCGATTCTTTGTTCAATGTGACCGGGTGCTTATGGATGGAAAGAAGCTGGATGAGCAGGCCGCCGGCTTAACCATCACAGAACTCATCGACATGGGTTACCCCGGGCGGGTCATCCGTTTTTGGCTGCTGTCCAGCCACTATCGCAAACCGATTCCCTTCTCAAAGGCACGTCTGCTTGATGCGAAACGTGCGCTTGAGCGATTGGATCGCTGTATGTTTAATCTGCGCTGTGTCAAACAAGGCGTGGCTTACGTCGAGCTTGAGCAACTCCTTTATGATCTCAAAAACGGTTTTATGAGTGCGATGGATGATGATCTCAATATTTCGGCAGCCTTAGCGGTGATCTTCACCATTGTCAAAAAG
>JASFEV010000158.1:0-10414 GCA_050124655.1 Desulfobacterales bacterium | reverse complement strand
CTTTTTGGTGATCGCATAAAACCTACATCGTGACGATCATGGCTCTTCCACCATGTTGCGGGGGAATATGCGGGTACTGAACAGCCGCCCGATCTCACCCACATTAAAGCTGACATCGATGGCCTGGACCTCCTCTTTGCCACCGGCTGAATTGTTGAGGTCCGCTGCTGTCAGCGTCATCGCAAAATTTGTGACCCCACCCAGCAAATCCCTCGGGCCAGTGCCATCATCGATGGAAATAATGTCACCGCTAAAACGGATTTGGCGATTTTCACCCAGAGTCCGGCTGTCGTAACTCATTTGAATCGGAGGGCTGCCGCTGAAAGTGTTTATTTTTTCAATATCGCGCAATTCCATGCTGATACGGTCCAAGGTGATTTGGGCATTTAAGGCGCCTTCGGATGTATCTTTGGCGCGCAAATAGCCGTTCAGACCGGTGTATACAAAAAGCGTGGTAAAGACGCCGATGAGCCCCACCAGAACGATGGTGACGATCAGTTCCACCAGGGTAAACCCTTTTTGGGGCATGCCTGTAAAATGGACTTTAATAAATGACAATGGGGTCATCGGTATCCCTGCTGTTGGTAAAGATAGTGGTCAGCGCATATCGACCGGAGATTGCCGGTGATCCTGGACCTGTAGCTTGGAGCACCACTTTTAGGTTGTCGCTGGTTCCGGCGCTGAGTATATTTTCATTGCCGCTGCCGTCAAAATCGATATATTGGGTGGTAATGTCGATACCGTTAATGGTTTGGCCGTTGTAGGTGGTGACAAGGTTGCTGAGCGCGGTGGCGGGATCGCTGTTTATGTCTGCCACATAATCAGCAATAATTTGTTCCATCAGGGCTTCGGTGCCGGCTTCATCACGGGCAATTTCAACGGCATTCCAGCTGGACGTCAAAGCGGTGCCCATGAAATTTACAAACATAGCGCCCAGGATGCCGGCGGCCAAAATGGTGACGATAATTTCCACCAGGGTAAAGCCTTTTGAATTGCGATTTATAATTTTTGGTTCCATCATTGCGCCAACCCGGTCTCCGGAATAACGGTGATGTCTCTGTTCTGACCGCCGGCCGAAACCGTTATAATTAAATTGCTGTCAAGGGGAGTATTGTTGTCTTCATCGGTGTAGGCCTCATAGGGTCTGCCGATGCGATCGAAATATAAAGTAAAGGGGCAGGCGCTCAAGCTGATGCCCAGATCCGACAGATTAATCTGGGCATTGCTTTCTCCGGGGAGCACTTCCGGCGTTGCCGGACTGCCGCTGAACATCCAGTATTGATTGGCGTTACATGTAATGCCCCAGACGGCATCGCTGCGCTTCATGGCAATGGACTGGGCAAAACGAATCTGGTTACGGATCCTGTCGGTCTGGCCGGTCACGTCGACCTGATCGGAGGTTACCGAGCGACCGATGACGTAGGCAGAGATGATCGCCATCAACACCAATACGACGGTAATTTCAATCAGCGTGAAGCCATGTTGACTGCGCAGCATGGAAAAGGCCTTTATAAGCATCCTTAATTGTTGGCGATTACGGGGTAAGGCGCGTTAGCTTGAGCTGGCTGTTGCCAGCTTTGTGAAAACCATTGTTATGGTATTATTTTTTGGGTGGCACGTCAAGAAAAAGCCTTTGTTTTAAGCAGTTGCAAGGTGCTACATTTATAGAAATATAGAGAAATTCATCTATGTTCTCACTATATGTTCCATACATTCAGGGTCTTTTGCGATGAACGGGTGTCTAAATTCAAGTGAGCTAAAGTGGCTAAAGTGATCTAAAATGCCTAAAGTTGAGGAATGCTGCCCGTCGATAGCCTCAGGGTCGAACGATCATTTTAATAAAAGATTGAGTGTCAGGCGCAGGCGCCTGTGTTACACGAGCGAAACCTTAACTTTAGTCACTTTCATACTTTAGTTCACTTTAGCCACTTTTTTTAGTCCATATTACGGGGCTAGAATGAGAATATCAAACGCATCGTAGGTGGCAGCCTATTTTTTCGTCATCACTTGAAAAGAGACTGGTTTCAACCTATACTTTTCTCATTCATCTTAATAATCTTTTTTTTGTTTTATTGCGTTTTGCGCCTCTGAGGGCCGCCGCATCGAAATAACAATTGCTTATTCTGTTTGCCGAAGGAATCAAAATGCTGCCCACCAAAATTACGCTGGATCAAATTGGTACTATTATCGCCGAGTCCTTTAATGTCCAAAATGAAATTGTTTGCTACCTGGGCTCGAATGCCGCCACCCCCACGGCTTCAATTCAAGCCCTGACCCAATCGATAAAGTCTCAAAAGCCGAAGCTGCCGTTTATCAAGATGGTCCACTTGCTGTTGCAGGGCCCGGTTCCGTATGTAGAGGCGGGTCTGCAGGATCGCGTGATGACGTATTCTATTTTTTCAGGGGGCGAAGTTCGCCAGGCAGCAAATGAGGGGCGCGCATTTTATCTGCCCTGCACGCTGGCAAATTTGGATAGCTTGATCGGGAAGGGACATAAATATGAACCCGATGTGGTCCTGATGAAGGTCAGTCAAAATGAGTTTACCGGTGAATTTAGTCTGGGATTATCGGTGGAAGCCCTGCACACCGCCATCGACCATGCCAAAATCGTGATCGCCGAACTGGACCCATCCATGCCGTTCACCCAGGGGCAGAGCGTGGTGGATGCCCAATCAATTGATTACATCATCGAACAAGGGATCAAACCGGTGTATGATTTTGCAGCACCGGACTTTGATAATTTAACGCCGGAAGAAAGGCGCATCGGCCAGCTGATCGCTGATTATTTTATTCAGGACGGTATTACCCTGCAGGTGGGTATCGGCAAAATCCCGGATGCTGTTATCGGCACCATTCGGGATGCCCACTATAAAGACCTTGGGGTCCAGACCGAGCTGTACGGCGACGGACTGATGCTTTTGGAAAAGGAGGGCATCGTCACCAACCGCAAAAAAAAGGCCAATATGGGCTACAGTACCACCAGCCTGATCATGGGCTCCAAAGCGCTCTATGATTTTGTGCACATGCGGGCCGGTGTTCAAATGCGCCCTTCATCTTATACCAATTCGGCGGAAACCGTTCGCAAAAACAGCCCTTTCATATCGGTGAACACCGCCATCGGGGTCGATCTGCAGGGGAACGTATGGGCCGATTTCATCGATCCCCGGCGCTATTACAGCGGCGTCGGCGGCCAGCCGGATTTTATCCGGGCCTTAAATGATCATGCTTACGGGGCGCCGATCATCGCGATTAAAAGCGTAACCCACCGGGGCGAATCAAAGATAAGCAAAATGCATCCAGGCGGCATCAGCTTGACTGCCAGCGCCTATGACGGTCTGGTGATCGTCACCGAATATGGTGTTGCCGATCTGCGAGGTTTGACCACTGGTGAGAAAGCCATGGCCATTGCCCGAATCGCCCACCCGCGCTTCAGCGATGATTTAACGCGCTATGTCTATGAAGACCAGTTTTTTACCAAACCCACCGGCCTTCGCCTGGATAAAACCCCCAAAGGGGTCACCCTGTATGACGGTTCCACGAAATTACATGACTGATATTTGATTTCAATTCGGAATTTAAAAATTTAAAATGGTCATTAATTTACAACCATATGGCTGAAGGCCTTGGCTATAGTGCAATGATGAATGATGACATTATTTTTCCCCTCCCTTGATGGGAGGGGCTAAAGGGGAGGGTGAAGCTTTTGGTACTTTCACCCCCACCTCGATCCTCCCCCATAAAGGGGGAGGAGGCCGATTAGGCATGTCTCGGGTGTCCAGTGTTTCAACGCGGAAAGGTTCATTTTCAATTTGGGATCATTTTTTTAGGGTTATGCAGGCAAGCGATTATGGCGATCTTGAAGAAAAAAAAATTCGCTTTTCTTATTTTTCTTTTTGTCTTGCTGCAGTTTTTCGCCTGCAGCACGGCGCCGCGTATTGCGGTGGAGCCGTTGCCGCAATATGACGCTCTTTTTTCAAATTCCGAGGGCTGGACCGGTGGTGACGGTGTTTATTCAGTGGCTTTAAATACGAATACGACTGCCTGGTTTTTTGGTGACACGTGGGTCGATCGGGTAAAAAACGATCGGCTTCGCAACACCACGCTCGTCAATAATTCGGTGGCCATTCAGCAGGGTGCAGATGCGGCCACTGCTAAGATGCGCTTCTTTTTCGGCCGTGCTGCCAACGGTCAAGCGACGGCATTTATCCGACCGAATGATGGCCGGGGATGGTTCTGGATCTTTGACGGTGTCATGACGCCAGAGGGCCTGTATGTTTTTTTAATTCAAATCGATCGGACTTCCGGAGATACACTCTTTGGTTTTCAGGTGGTGGGAACCTGGCTGGGGCATGTTGCCAATCCCGGAGAATCGCCGGCGTTCTGGCGCATGACCCAATCAAAAGTCCCCGGATCGACATTTGCGGCCGCCGGTGGAATGCTCTGGGGCTCGGCGATAATGTCGATCGATGATTTCTTATACATTTACGGGACGGTTGAAGAAGTTGACGGAAACGTTTCGCGCAAACACATGATACTGGCACGGGTTCCGGAGTCATCGCTGGCGGACTTTTCTAAATGGCGATTTTATGCCGATGGCAAGTGGGTAACGGATTATCGGCGCGCCAGTCGCTTGAGCTCTGATATGCCGCATGAATATTCGGTCACCTATCTTCCCTCCTTGAAGCAATACATTGCTGTCTACTCTGAAGAAGGGTTATCGAAAAATATTTTGCTGCGTCTGTCTCCCGAACCTGAAGGGCCCTGGGGGAAACCGATGACAATTTTTCAGTGCCCGGAGGCTGAATGGGACGAATCGATTTTTTGTTACGCTGCCAAGGCGCACGCCGATCTGTCTCAGAGTCCGGACCAGCTGATCATCACTTATATCGCCAATTCGGTTGATTTCGATCGCGTCACCAATGATGTCCGCTTATATCGGCCGAGATTTTTACAGGTTACTTTTTGACTTCTGATTGGATCCAGTCGAGAAAAGGCGGATAGCCATCTGAGATGGGCAGACTGACGATGCAGGGACAGTCGTAACTGTGAAGGGACTTTACTTTTTCGATCAGTTGCGCAACCAGCGAATCGATGGTTTTGGCAATTAAGACCACTTCCGAGTCTTGCTGCAATTTCCCCTCCCAGCGATAAATGGACTGCATGTTATCCAGGATGTTCACACATGCTGCCAGTTGGGATTCCACCAGAGCATTGCCGATTTTCTGGGCCTCGGCTTTACTGCCGGCAGTCATATAGATGAAGTTCACTGCCATCGGTTTTCTTTCTTTTCACGAGTAACGTTGACTAAATAGTATATCTACAGCACAAAATCCCAGCCCTAGTTTGCATTGTTTTAGGTGTCAGGTGTCAGTGTTCAGGTGTCAGGTCATGCCAAGAACAAAGGAATGTCAGAGGACAAAATGCAGACGGTTTTCAACCTCCAGTCATCTGTTAGCTGACACCCGACACCTGACACCTGAAACCAATTCATTAAGGAATTTATAGCATATTTGAAAGATATCACAATACTAGGATAAGGAGCGCACGATACGGCTACTGGGCTTCCAGGGACCGCTGCCTTTGGGCTGTACGATTTCAAAGCATTCCACCAGATCATCTACTTTGGCCTTGTTCCAGCCTTCCAGCTTGATACCGATCTGTTTACCGGGTTTGGCTGATTTTACATTTTGGCGTTCGATCTGCAGGGATGCTATTTTTCCGAAATAGGCAGGTCCCATCGCGGTAATGACTCGAAAATCTTTGCCTGTCTCGATGATACCCTCAAGCACCTCGCATCCGATAACCATACCCTTTGGACTGATATTAAAGGTGGCAATGACCCTGGCTTTACCGGTAATTTTTTCCTCCGACTTCCGGCTTTTGAAGCTTTGTGCAATCTTGCGTATGTCTTCTGTTAACTTGTAGATGGTGTCATAGAGTCGCACCTCAACACCGAATTCTTTGATCTGCTGCTCAAGTTTCGGCAGTGTATCCACGCTGAAGCCAATCACTAACTTGCTACCGGTGAGCGCCATCATCACATCGGACTTCGATATATGCCCAACACCCGTTTGGATCATATCGATCTGAACACCAGGTACATCGATCTCTGCCAGACTGGCGCTGATGGCCTCAGCTGTGCCGGCCACATCACATTTCAGAACAATTTCCAGTTTCTGACCAGCCTCAGACGGAGAAGCTGTGTTATGTTGCTTTTTCTTTCGGGACATTAATATGTTTTACCTGATTAAGTCGGCGTTTTATTGAGCTGAGATAATCATCTTCTTGTTACTTAGCCTTAAATAATAATTTCTTTTTTAACAGAGTCCAGGGGAGAAGACAATTAATTCCTGTTTTGCATGAAAATGAATGAGAGATTTTGGTTCCATTTATTGACATCGAGTCTAATAACTTTGATATTAAAAGTTAAATTACCCATCAGAGTTAAAGGATAATATCCATTTTATCTCATTCATTTTCACTCTTTGGGCTTCGCTTTCAGCTACGCCCCAACAAGTCGGGCGGGCCGCAGACTTCCATCGGTCCGCCTCCGGTGGATTATTCAGGGCGAGGTATCCGCCTGAGGAGGATAGCCTCGCCCTGAAGTGATTAGCTTTGCCAGCTATTCAGTATTTGCTCGGCTGCCATTTTGGCGCGGTCAAATGGATCCACTTCCACCCTCTCAGTTGGGTCTTTGCGGTATTCAAACACCACAAAATAAAGTGCCTGGATTAAAAAAAGCAGCCATATGCCCAGAGCCACAGAAATCGTTGCAGCAGGCACCACAGCCGACACAGCTAAACCTGTGCCGACTCCCAGCCCAATTTCGACAGCATAGCGTTTCAAGACCGGTGTCCGGTTAAAGCAGATACCGCTGCGCATCCAGCTTAAGACCCCCAGGGCCACCCATATAAATGCCGCTGTGGATTGGGTCAAAAGCGCGGCAATGAGCAGCAGTATGGATGGCCAGGCAACCGATGATCGCGGTCGGCATGCCCAGCGGGACAGCAAGATGCCGTAGCCGGTCAACAAAGCCCAGAGCAACAGTTGATCACCCATCGGCCAGGCTATGATAGCGTTTGCAGGCACACTCAGCAGTAGATAAAAAAGCCCACTGAACAAACCCCAAACTATAGTGGACCTTATGGGTTTGGCTATACTTTTCATGATGTTGCCCCTCCTTTGATGGCCTCTTTTCTTTGCAAAAGCTCAAGTTCAATTTCTTCTGCAGTGACATCATGCACCGCAACACCGGATGGTGTTTCCGGTGCGAAATCTTGCCAGCGCTGTTGTTCGGCACGGTGAAAATATTCCGTGGCTTTTTGCTGCAGGTTTTCATACTGCAATTGCTGCTGGTCGATATGTTCCCGCAGTTGTTTGATGTCTTGTGAGAGACGATCGATATGCTGGCGGCGATCGGATTGAATAGCGTTTAAGGGTTTGAGTTTTTTAATCAACATACGGCCGATATCATCTTTGTCATTTTTCAGAGCGATATCCAAATCGGTCTCCAGGCCAATTCTCTTTTTCTCGGCCTTTGCATAATCCTGCCGGGCCTGATCACAGGCCCGGCAGGTGTGTTTAAGTTGCGCCTCTTTTTGCATCAGCGATGCTTGCATATCTCTAAGGTGTTGTTTGAGCAGCAGTTCTTGGTTTTCAATCTGATCCATGACGCCATGCAGATCTGCCTTACATAGTCTGATCATGCGTGTTAAAAGCCCCATAGTTATATCCTCCAGATATTAACTTTATTTATGAGTTAGAAAATGACCACAGCGGTGTTAACGCCTGCCCCTGTAGCCTTCATACTGCAGTGCTTTGGAACTGGCTTTTTGTTTCCGCGTTACTGTCGCCGGCTCCCCGGTAAAGGTATCTTCCACGCGTTGGCGCAGATTTGTGAGGTCCCGATCCAGGTTTTGCCGGACTTCAGCCGATCCCACAGTCGCATTGATCGATTCCTGCTCCTGGTAATAGCGCTGAATTCTTTTCAGCGCCGTTTGCTTTTTGCCGGCTTTTACATCTGCGGCCACTTCTTGTTTGAGACGGTTATAATCTTCCTGAATAACCTTTTCAGCCCAGGATGACTTATCAATTGATGCCTGCACCTCCTTTTTATTTTCAACACAGGCGAGCTTAAAAGACTCAGCCAGAACGGTTTCCAGTGACTGGCCGTTGAAGCGATAGCGGGCCTTTATGTGACCGATTTCAAAGCGCGCCTTGTTGTGGGTAGGCACCTGCACAGTCAGAAATAATTTTCGGGTTTGCCCGGAACGTAAATTTCCCGGATAAAACACCGCAAAATCATTTTGCCGGATAATCGGATAACCGGCCGCATCGATCAAAGACAGGCCGTTGTGTAGTGGGAACCAAATCGACACATTGGATGCCACCGTCGTCTGCGCGTATAAAAATTCCTTTTGAAATACTTCTGAAAAGGCCATCGGATTTTCCAGGTAATAGTAATTTCCGGCACCGCGGTCTGCGATGGTGGTCATCAACTGCTCATTGAAATCATTGCCCACGCCCACCGTGCTGACGGCAAACTCTTTTTCTACCGCTATGCCGGCCATCGCACCTAGCTGAGCAGCATCGGTGATGCCTTTATTGGCCAGCCCGTCGGAGATCAAAACCAGCTTTCTGGCATTTCCAATTTCTTCACTGGACAGCAAAACATCGATTCCGGTTTGAAGCCCAGCGCCAAGATTGGTGCCGCCACCGGCGGTAATACCGGCGATGCGTCTTGCCAACTGCTGCTGATGCGCAACACTGACCGGTTTCAAATTCGAAATTTGCTGAACGCCATCTGCATATGTGACTAAAGCCAAACGGTCTTTGGCAGTTAGGGTAGATAATAGGCCTGAGACTGCCTGTCGGGCGTCAGTGATTTTTCGCCCTTTCATCGAACCACTGCGGTCCAGGACGATGACCATATCGACATTGTGTTGAACGGCTGTGTCCGAGTCGAAAACATCGGTGGCTGCCAGCGTTAAAGACAGGTTGACATGGCCGGAGGATCCTTGCAGGACTTTATTTTGAACCAGCTGCCCGCCAAGGCTTACCGGGTTGGATGCTTCCTGATGTGGGTGCGTTGCAGGTCTAAACATGCCGGATAGCCATGTTTTTCCCGCACCCGTTGAATAGGCCATGGCGACTCCGGTCACAGCGATCAGACCAATAATGAAAATGAAAGACTTCAGACGCGTTGGTTTCATGGGTTACTCCTTTCAGATGTAAGATCTTTATCATGCGTATCATTTGCCTTATGTCTTCAATTCTAATCCAACGCCGCTGAAACACAATTCAAAGAAATGTAAAAAAACACACAAATTTTTTTACATAACTTTTACTTTGAAATCGGTAAGATCTGATATACTGTCATTGAAGGACATCGTGTCTTTTGTAGACGAACTTTCACTTTGATTTCACCACAAACCCGCCCGTCTCGCCTTGTGGCATCGCATGGCGGGCGTGGGACACAAAGTTCACGAAGTGCAATTAGCTTTAGCCCTTTTTTAATTCTGTGTGTTCTTTGTGCCTTTGTGGTTACAATTTCATTCAGTTAAGACTGGGGGAATTATTAGATGGTAAGACCGAAAGCACGTGTACTTGTTGTTGAAGACGATTCGGCACTATTGCGTGGACTCGTGGATGTACTGGTCTACAATGGCTATGAGGTCAAAGGCGTTGAGGACGGCGGACAGGGCCTGAAGGCCGGCTTGAATGAAGCCTTTGATCTGCTCTTACTGGATGTGATGTTACCGACCCTGGATGGGTTCTCCATCTGCAAAGAAATCCGTAAAAAAAAGCCCGCTCAGGGCATCATCATGATCACCGCCAAAGGCGCCGAAGATGATATTGTCACCGGATTTAATGCTGGTGCTGATGACTATATCAGCAAACCCTTCTCCCTCAGAGAAGTCATGGTGCGCATAGAGGCGGTTCTGAGGCGGACCGGTAAAGATCCAGGTGATGTTGAATTTAAATTTCACGATATCTTTTTTGATGGCAAAAATCTGGTCGCCCAAGCTGAGAACCAAAGCATCGAACTGACGCGCAAAGAAATGGATATTATGGCTTACTTGCATCGTCATCGGGACCGCATCGTCTCTAAAAAGGAGTTGCTGACTGAAGTGTGGCACTATGCCGATGCTGATATCGAGACCCGCACCGTTGACATCCATATGTTGAAGCTGCGTAAAAAGATTTCGCAGCTGATGGGCGATGCACCTTTGATCACCACCATCCGGGGTGAAGGTTACCGCCTGGAGCCTGAAAAATGAAACGTTTAAAAATACTGATCGCTATCTTTTGTGTGTGCGTGTCGGTGCCGCTGGGGTATTTCGTATGGCAGACCTATTGCGGTCTGGCACAGGAGGAGGCGGCCACCCTGCGGTTTTTTGCCAACACCCTTTTT
>JASFEV010000157.1:0-10460 GCA_050124655.1 Desulfobacterales bacterium | reverse complement strand
CACGGCCACAGCGATGGAGATGATAAATTGGAAAGTCACCAGAGATCGACGAATCAAAGACTCGCTTTTAGCGTAGGTGAGTGTCCCGCACAGCGCCTTTACGGGTAAAATGGTTGAAAAATAAAGCGCCGGATAAAGACCTGAAAAAAGGCCAATAAAAAGCCACAACCCCAGAAGGCCGTAAAGAAAGAAGGCATTATTCAACAGGTCCGGTTGAAAGGAGCCATTCAAAAGCTGGTTGAAAAATGGGGTAGACGTAATCAACTCCACCAAGGCTAGTGCAATTAACAGCGCTATCAATGTGGCGATCAGAGACTCCGCCAGCAGCTGAAAAACAAGGTGATGTCTATCGGCCCCCAGGATTTTTTTTATGCCAATCTCTCTGGCCCTGACGAGAGCCCGGGCGGTTGCCAGATTGATGTAGTTTATACAGGCTAAAGCCAGGATGAAGATGCCAATGGTGAAAAATGCGTATATATAGACTTTGTTGCCCGTCGGATAATCAAATCTTAAATAGGGGCCATAATGGATATCCGCAAGCTTGAGGAAGATCGGATCATACTTCTGGTGGTATCGTTTTTCTTCCTCGACGATGAATTTTGTACGGAAAGATTTGAATTTTTCCAGGAAATTTGGCAAGGCAAAATCATCTTCGACAAGTAAAAAGGTATAACAGTCTGCTTCCATAAGGGGCAGGTTGTCAAAGTCCACTTCAGGCGCAACGACGGATAAACTCGCCATTGCGACGAGGGCATTTAACCGCATGTGCGAGTTGTGCGGCATGTCTTCAACCACGGCGGTGACATCACAATCGTATTTGTTGGCCAGCTGAACGATTTTACCGATCGGATTTTGATCCCCGAAATATTTGCGAGCCAGAGATTCTGTCAGGACGAGGTTGCCCGGCTCGTTCAGACAGGTGAGCGGATTTCCGTATATAAAATTGAAGGAAAATATCTTGAATACACTCGGATCGGCCAGCGCAATCTCATCTTCAAAAAACACTTTTTCTTCGAATTTAAACAAAACACCGGAATAAGGCCTAACCCTGGCATACTCCTTGATTTCCGAATATTCATTTTTTAAGCGATTTCCGATCGACCAGGAAGACTGGGCGTAGCTTTCAGATTGGTCGCCCATGGTGATTTGGATGCCTAATCGATAAATTCGATCTGCCTTTTCATGGTACTGGTCGTAACGCAACTCATTCTGCAAATACATCATGATGATGATGCAGCAGGCAATGCCGATGGAAAGACCGATTGTATTGATGATGCTGTGCAGCTTATCTCTGCGCAGCAGCCTGACAGCGAATATGCAGAAATTAGAAATCATAAATGCTTTTTATTTTACTTGTAAGCAAACCTATTTATCATAATCCGAATGCGCAACCTGTAACGCGTAACCCGCAACCCGGATCCGTTAACTCACAGCCGCTGACAGCGGCCGCATGTGCTTGTCGTACTTTTCTTTCAGGTTTTCGGTGACAATATGGCCGTCAAACAGATGAATGACCCGGTTTGCATAATCCGCATATGCCGGGGAATGGGTGACCATTATGACCGTGGTACCTTTTTCATTTAAGTCGACCAGTAACTTCATCACTTCATCACCGTGAGTGGAATCCAGGTTGCCGGTGGGCTCATCCGCCAGGATGACTTTTGGCTCGGAGACCAGCGCCCGGGCTACTGCAACCCGCTGTTGTTGGCCGCCGGATATTTGCTGCGGAAAATGATTTTTACGGGGAATGAGCTCCAGCTGTTCCAGCATCTCATTAACGATCCTTTTACGCTCGGCTGTGGAGACGCCCAAATACAGCAACGGCAGCTCGATATTTTCAAAAACGGTCAGCTCATCGATGAGGTTAAAGCTCTGGAATACGAAACCAATGTTGCCCTTGCGCAGATGGGCCCGTTTCTTTTCGGAATATTTTGAGACTTCCTCACCCATAAAATAATACTCACCGTTTGTGGGATTATCGAGCATTCCGGCGATGTGAAGCAAAGTCGATTTCCCGCAACCCGATGGCCCCATAACGGCCACAAATTCACCTTCCTGCACCTCCAGATTGACGTTGTTCAATGCGGTGGTTTCCACTTCTGCCGTGGTGAATATTTTTGTTAGATTTTTTGTCTGAATCATAGAAGGCCTCCCGGTTTATGAAAAGCTATCTCAAGATGGAATTATTACCGCTCTAATTGAGCAAGGGCTGTGCCAGGATATCGCCCGGCTGACAATCCTGATGGAATGATATATAAGTTATTAGATTTTTTATAGATATATTAAATACGGTGTAAATGATAGACGTGGCCCCGGAAACCGAATTCTTGTGCTTAAGTTAAAGTGTTCGTTTTTGGTACACAATGTGTACGAATGCGTACAGTTATGCTATTAGAGACAGGCGAACATGCAGGTGCAAGAATGGCTCGTCTGATGGATCGAATTTGAAAATACAAAATAATTACAGATAACTACATGCCATTTGCATCTTCTGGATGTATTAAAAATATTTATTCGATAGATTGGAACGGATTTAGCACTTAATGTCAGATGAAAATGGTGCCTGTGTCTTCGAGCTTGAACCTCTAAAACAGGATAATTCAGATGGCCAAAAATATTGGAAAAATACTGGTTGTGGATGATAACGAGGATTTGCTTTTGGCGGCACGCCTGTTCCTCAAACAACATTTTTCAATGGTGCACACCGAAAAGGATCCTGAAAACATTCCTTCTTTGATGAAAAATGAAAATTATGATGTCATTTTACTGGATATGAATTTCACTATGGATGCCACCAGCGGTGTTGAGGGATTCATGTGGCTGGACAAGATTTTACAGACAGATCCTTCTGCGGCGGTTATCTTGATCACGGCTTTCGGGGACGTTGAGCTGGCTGTAAAGGCCGTCAAAGCAGGCGCGATCGATTTTGTGCTAAAGCCCTGGCAGAACGAAAAGCTGCTGGCAACCCTGTCGTCAGCTTTAAATTTGCGATATTCAAAGCTAGAAGTCGATCGGCTGCGCTCCCAGCAACGACAACTTAGAGCCGATATCGATCAGCGATATCTTGATATGATCGGGGTCAGCCCGGAAATGCAACAGGTCTTTGCCAACATTGAAAAAGTGGCTTCAACGGATACCAATATATTGATTCTCGGTGAGAATGGCACGGGCAAGGAATTGGTGGCGCGAGCACTGCACCGCCGATCTCAGCGTGCAGATGAGGTTTTTATCAGTGTGGACATGGGCGCGATTGCCGAAAGTCTGTTTGAAAGTGAATTGTTCGGGCACATGAAAGGCGCTTTTACCGACGCCAAGGGAGACCGGCCCGGGCGCTTTGAGCTGGCTTCCGGGGGGACTTTGTTTCTCGATGAAATCGGCAATTTGTCTATGGCCATGCAGTCCAAGTTGTTGAGTGTGCTGGAAGCGCGTAAGGTGACTCGTTTGGGATCCAATGTTGAGCGGGATATTGATATCCGCTTAATATGCGCCACCAACATGCCTGTTTATGACATGGTGGGCAAAAATGAATTTCGGCAGGATCTTTTGTATCGCATCAATACGGTTGAAATCCAGTTGCCGCCGCTGCGGGACCGGCAGGAGGACATTCCGTTGCTGGTCAATCACTTTTTAGGCAAATTTTCAAATAAATATCAAAAAGGTATTAAAGGCGTCAGCACAGCGGCTTTAAAGAAATTAGAGCGATACCACTGGCCGGGAAACATCCGCGAATTAATCCACACATTGGAACGGGCGGTTATTTTAGCTGAGACGCATATGCTGCAACCCACCGACTTTTTATTTCCTAAAATGGAAAAAGAAGTTGAAGGGGTTGTCCTGGACAACTATAATCTTGAAGCCGTTGAAAAAGCGGTGATCCGGAAAGCCCTTAAAAAGCATGCTGGCAATGTATCCCATGCCGCCAAAGAGCTGGGCTTGACCCGAACGTCGCTGTATAGGCGCATGGAAAAATACGGATTATAAAAAGTGGTTTCATGAGACGATTTGCTGTCAATTGCATTATTCGGGTGCTGCTGTTGAGCGGGTCGATTTGCCTGCTGGCCTTTCTTTTATTTAAAACCGAATTTATTGCTGCGAGCATTTTTCTCGGGTTGATCGGCGCTTATCAGATTTATTCTCTCATCCGATATGTCACCAAGACAAACAGAGATTTGAACCGATTTTTGCTTTCCGTTCGACATTCCGACTTTTCCCAGTCATACACCAACAAGCTGAAAGGTTCAGGATTTGATGAGCTCAATACGGCCTTTAGCGAAGTCACCAAAGAATTTCAGCAGGCAAAAATTGAAAAAGAAGAGCATTTTCGATTTCTGCAAACCATCATCGATCATGTGGGAATTGCGTTAATCGCTTTTAACCCCGATGGCGAGGTCGAGCTCATCAATAATGCCGCTAAAAAATTGCTGAAAATCCCGCGACTGGGGAATATTAAGGATATTGAATCGATCAGTTCCGGATTAGCTGACAAACTAAGCAGCATTTCCCCGGGAGATAAAGACCTGGTCAAGTTTAAGCAAGGAGATAATTTATTACAATTATCCATTTATGCGACCGGATTTATTTTGCGGCAGCAGCAGCTCAACCTTGTTGCCATGCAAAATATCCAGAGTGAACTGGAAGAAAAGGAAATGATTTCCTGGCAGAATCTCATTCGGGTTCTCACTCATGAAATCATGAACTCTATAACGCCGATAGCTTCGCTGGCTTCGACGGCCGCCGGTCTGCTCAAAGACGACAAAGAATGTAAAGTACCTGAAGGACTCAATGAAGTCATTACCGATGTGGGGCATGCCGTCAAAACAATAGAAAAACGCAGCAAGGGGCTCATCACTTTCATCGACAATTATCGCAAGCTGACGCGAATTCCCAAGCCGGATTTTAAGATCGTTCAAGTGAAAGATCTTTTTGAGCGGGTTGAAAGCCTGATGGCGGAGCAATTCGAACGTCACTCCATAAGATTCCGTATGCAAGTTGATCCGGAGAGCCTCACTATCACGGCTGACCCGGCTCTAATTGAGCAGGTTTTAATTAATCTATGTAAAAACTCCGTTGAGGCGATCAGCGGCGTATCGCGCCCAAAAATAAAGCTAAAGGCCGGAACCGACGGATTGGGCAATCCGGTTGTTAAAGTCATCGATAATGGCAAAGGAATTGCCGAAGATGTTGCCGAGCGAATATTCATTCCTTTTTTTACAACCAAGCCGGAGGGTTCTGGTATCGGATTAAGCTTATCCCGGCAGATTATTCGGATGCATAAGGGGACCATCGGCGTTACATCAACACCAAAGGAGAGGACGGTATTTAAGTTGCGATTCTAATTCGTGTCTGTCTTAATTTCAGATTGGACAATAATTAGTTGAGGGATCGAGGGGCAATTTATTCAACCCGGTACTAAGAGCTCAATCAGAGTAATGCTTCGACCCCTCGTTATTTAAAACAGGCTTCAAAGGATTTGCAAGATGATGTTGTTAAGATCACCTCCTCTCAGGATGAGCTATTTTTAATATACTGTGTGGCAGTTGATTAACTGACATTTTCTAAAATTATTTTTGAAAGATAATCGAATGGTGTCATGAGCCGATTTGTTGAAAAATCAATTCAAAACCATCGGTGTCAATACCCTCTATCATTGCTTCTCAGGTTTTTATGCATCCTGCTGATTATGGTCTTATCTGCTTGTACCACTCAGCGACGGGTGATTAAAAACGAGGCGCTTGATGATTGGGATGGTCGGCGGATGTGCTATAAAAATCTGTTTCCGTCCAAGTACAAATTAGGAGAAGAAACCGCCTATGACCGTATTGATTTTTTAAAACCCCACGAGCGAAAACCCCACAAATATAGACTGCTCTCAAATCCCAAAGGCGGTGACATCGACCGGACCCTGGGCTATAATCCAGCCGAATACACGGTTCAGCCGGATTTTAATGTTTTACAAAATCCAACACACGCCGTGCAGATCACCTGGCTGCGGCATGCGTCTTTTTTAATCCAGCTTGGAGGGAAATACCAGATTCTGACTGATCCGTTCCTGGAGGATTTTGACGGATTGGCCGGCAAGCTCGGAAAATATAGCGAAATCGGGACGCTTTATGCCGAATCGCCGCTTGCCGCCGAAAAGCTCCCATTTTGTGGAGAATCTGAAAACTCCGGAGAAACCCCAAAACCTATTGTCGCGATTTCCCATGATCACCTCGACCATCTGAACTTTAACACCCTTAAAAAACTTCCCGAAAATATCGATTATTACGTTCCGCACGGCGTGGAAAACGAATTTCCGGCACGCTATTCAAACGTCACAGGCATGGATTGGTATACCCGGGATACGATCGGGGAACTGACCCTCCATTTTTTGCCGGCCAATCACGGCTCAGGCCGTTCCATGTATAAACGTAATCAAACCCTCTGGGGGGGCTGGCTATTTGAATGGCGGGGTTATCGTATTTATTTTGCCGGTGACTCCGGCTACAGCGACGTTTTCAAAGATATCAAGAGCCGGGTGGGGGCGGTTGATATCTGCATGATGCCGATTGCCTCCTGGTACTGGCGACACGGGCATTTTACCCCCGAAGATGCCATTCAGGCTGCAGAGGATTTAGAATGCAAGGTTGTTATTCCTTGGGGCTGGGGGACCTGGATCATCAGCATGGAACATATACTGGAGCCCCCGCGTCGCCTGCAATATGCCTGGGATCAGATGAAGCCTGATAACATGACGTTGCAGATGCTCAAGATGGGGGAAACCTATTTGACCGGGACCATGAAATAAAATCCATGTAAAGATTGCGAATGAGATGATAATGAATTATTTTGATTTCGTTCATTATCCAAAAATAAATATCAACCCAATCATTTTCTCATAAGCAGTTTTGGCATGCGTTTAAAACAGATAACATCATTGGTCCTGGTGTTGATCAATATGGCCTTTGTCTCCGGATGCAGCCTGGTCATCGGCATCATTGCGTCTACATATGATGAACCGGCTTCTTTGGAAATGACTATAGAGTCAGATCCGCCCGGGGCGGAGATTTTTGTGAATGGAAAGAAAGTAGGAACAGCCCCGCTAAAGGTGACGATTGAAGGCTTATCTAAAGAACACACAGTTGTATTTATAAAAAACGGATATCAAACCAAAATCGAAAGCGTCTCGATCTCTCCAGATACACGAACAGACAAGCAATATCTATCGGTTAGCCGTCCCGACGGCACAACTCTTCAGATTGCGGACAATACTTTGAATGTCGTTATGCAAAAAGAAGCCATGTTCCCGTGAACGATTACAATCATTCCGGAATTAATACCAAATCAATTCAATTAATTTTAGACTGATATTCTTCCAGAGGCAAAGACAGGGGAGAATTGTCCCGGACCGCATGTTTGACATCCGGCATGGCGCCATACAGATAGCGAACGGTTGCTTGTCCACCTAGTGGTTGTTCGGTTATGATTCGAATTGTATGGGCATTGTGGCGATAAACCTTTTGAATGGGAACCTGCTTCCCATTCGCAATGATTTCCCAGCCACTAATCCCTGAAGCCGGCTTAAAATCATTACCGCCGTTGTGCTGGATGATAATTTCCAATATGCGATCCTCGAGGCGCCTGGCACTGACAACTTGCGGGCCTCGATGGTAGTGCTCTTTGCCCACAAGAAATAAAACCGTTTGCGCTACTCTGTTGCCCATAGATATATACGCTTTGGGCTTGAGGTGTTGTCTTCCGTGATTTTTGAGATCAAGGGTGGTGGCTGCCAGGTAGCAGTCGGCAACCTGTTCGACCACTTGTTTTTGTGCGTTGCGGATCGCCTGGTGGGGTTTGTCTTTGCCACCGGGTCGCTTGATCATCATGACCACCAGAAATGGTAAATGCTCCTGGCTCGAACCGTTTTCGATGTCGTTTCTCACCTGGTTTTCAATAAAGTGGGTTAAAGCATCAACATACTCGGTTTGGGTGACAGTGCCCCGAGCCGCATCGGCTTCACCCTGGATCCAGACGACAAATTCCAGCGCGCTGCCGGCAGCGGATACACCACTGACAAAACGCTGGTAGATCGAATCCGGTGTTGTGTCCGTCCAGTAACCTGTGCCATAATCAGCTTCTTTTCTTAGCCCCGAGCCGTTGACTGCAAAATCCAGCAGACCCACCGGGATTCCCAGTCGCTCAATAATCCGGTTGCCGAAAGCAATGCCCGCATTGCCCGTTGTGTCTAATCGCGACCAGGTTTCATCGTTGAATTTTCGCAGCAGTGAATGTGCTTTTAAATCGTTGCCAGTGTGAAACCACTCATTCATATTTGACTGTCCCAGACATCCGATCAGCATCCCAACTCCCCAGCGATGTTTGCCTTTAGCCATAATGCTATGATGGTTTTGGCAGCGAACCTGGAGGCGATACCATCCTCCCTGGGGCACTTTGTCCAACTGACCTACAAAAATCCCATTTGATGGGGAAGGATCGATCACCGTCCAGGGAACGATTTGCGCCTGCGTGTCACTTTGAACAACCCTTGCTTCAATGGCTTGCAGCGGTCCGCTGTAGGCACCGGAAATGACGATATCAGCACTGTTTCCGAGTCGTTGAAAAATGCGTCCGTCTGCAAAATCGGTTAATGTGATTGCCGGTAGAGTCGGTCGCTGTGTCTCTTCGATTCTTGAGACCGGGGTCTGGTCTTTTTCATGAGCAGTCGCATCTTTTGATTTTTCGACTGTGCTTTTGGATGTGGTAGGGACTGATTGTACAATTGATGTTTCAGGGGCGCCTTTTTTTAACCGGATTTCTTGATTGGCGAAAACTTCATCAAAGGCCGCTTTTAGGGCACTAACGGGCACATCTGGTTGAGAGGTTTCACCTGAATTCTGCAAATCTACTTTCGATCTTGATAATTTAAGAGTGGGATCCGCTTTAGTTGCAACCGCTTCTGAATGCAGTTTTGCCAAAGCGATTTTTTTATCTGATTGCCATTTGGCAAGAGCATTTTTTAACCGTCGAGGATCGGTGGTTTCTCGCAGCTCCGCAAATGTCAGTATCTCGGCTGACTGCAACATGAGCACCCCGGCTTTGCTGCCCGGTTTGATACTCAATGAAAGTGTCTTCTGGAAGGGCAGGGGCAAGTAGAGTGTTGTGAGTCCTGGCCGCAGAGCTTTGTGCGTAATGTGAGGTGGATCCGTTTTGAATTTGAGGGTCATGGTGTCCGCATGGGGTGCTTCTACGGTTAGTTTCAACAGCCGGAAAATCTGACCATCCGAACCGGGAATCGACATAATTGCAAAGCGGGATGAATCACCCACTGATTTTATTTCCAGGCCCGTTGCCCGGTTGTTGAGCGAAATGTTTGCCTGCGGCACAAAAGCGTGAAGATCAATTGGATAACTTAAGGGAAGCAGAGTATCGGCCTCAAAGGTTGCATAAAGTTTGTCAATATCAAGGCGTATTTTTCCCAGATGGGATTCAGCTGTTTCAAGCAAAATAATATCGGCGGTTTTCAAATCTTCATTGTATTGCCTTGATGGTACACTGTCCGTCTGTATGACCTCAAGACTGCCGATGATCTGCGACAGGTAAGGAAGAAGGATTGTTACATAAGCGTCGCCGTAAATAACTGCGTTGGAACGAAAAAAGGATCCTGAAGATGTTAACTGAATGACGGCATCACTCTCGATTTCGCTGAACAATCCCAACATGCGCCTGGCAAGATCGACCTGATTTTCCGGATTGTTTTGCGAGTGATCAAAGGCCCGGTGATAGGCAGCATCCTGCTCAATCTGTTGACCGATAGCCTCAGCCGCCACCGCGGCGCCGCGGGCATTCCAATGGGAGCCGGTTGGATGATAAAGCCATTTGTTGCCGTCTTTGGCATTGAGCAACCGATTTTCGAGTCTGACAAAGTTCTTCAGGGGGTGCCGCCCAAAGGATTCCAGCAGCAGGTCGTAACGGTTACGCTGACAAGATGCGCCCCTGGGTATAAACCCTAAAAACTCGGGATAGATGGAAGATTTGTTGGGTGCCACCGTGAATATAAATTGGCGACCGGAAGCCGAAAGAAGCTGATCGACGGCGTGAAGGTCCAGAGCCAGCTGTTCGATCAGTAACCGATCATCACAGGCTTCTTTTTGAACGTCCTCGATGGATTTGCGGCTATATAGCCATCCCTGCTTGCCGACATGTACAGCGGCTGTGTCGGTCATTTTAAAAAGGTGGTAATCCAGCCATCTTTTGGCGAAAAGCAGCGGATCGCGTAAGGAAAAGTTGTCATTTAGATACTGGTCAATAGAGCGATAGTAATCTTTGTTGAGCAATGCTCGAGCATCGAAGCGGGGTGGTTTGAGATTGAGGCGTTCTACATCGATGCCGAAATCCAAGCGAATGAGCCATACCGCTGTCGGTGACATTAAAATTAAAGCAAATATGATTGAAAAAATCTTTTTCATGGTGCCATTAAAACC
>JASFEV010000156.1:0-10543 GCA_050124655.1 Desulfobacterales bacterium | reverse complement strand
CCGCTGCCGCCACAACCAAAAATAAAACACTGCTTACTACCCAGGCGCCCACTGCTGACGAGGATGCCGTTCAAAAACCTCCGGCAAACGATTTAGATGATTTGAATGAAGTTGCCCTTCAAGGCGATGATAATGCCGAGCTGACTCTGGAATGGCTGCGGGATGCCGTGACGCAAGAAGAGGTTAGCACCGAGCAGGAGCCACAGCCGGAAATCACCGTCGAACCGATCCACGAGCAAAAAGAGCTCTCGCTGGCAGACCGTAAAAAAGTTAAGCCCTCCGCGGATTTTCTGATGGATGTCACCAAAGCTATGTTGCGCAGCGGTTATTATTCCGCAGATCATCCCGGTTCCAAGGGCGCCAAGGAGGGACTTTACCAAAAATTGCAAAACTGCCTGGGCGAATCCAGGGAAATTATGATCACCAAGCAGGAAACGCGGCAACAGGTCGATATCCTGATTACCGGTATTCTGGCGGAACCGGTTAATGTGCGCACGCTTGTGGGCGCAGGCATGGCAGATTTATTTTTGCCCAAACTCAGAGAATACTTCACGCGTAAGAGTCTGGTGAGCTTTGCCATTAAAAAAGAGATCACCCTGGAGCATTTCGAAAGTTTTGTGGATATCATGAGCGATCCCAAAGCTGACAGCAGCGAAAGCACCAAAACAGGCGAATTGCTGTCCAACGCTCTGGCCGAGCACGGCATCAGCGAAATATCGGCGGTCTTCATGGACGACCTGATCATGCTGGAGTTAAATCTGCCATGGCGGGTCGAAATGGCAATTCAGCGCTTGGCCAAAGATCTTAAAATGCTGCCCATGTTTCAAAGCGAATCCGATGAAAAGATCCGGGCTTTGAAGCTTCAAATTATTCAGGATATTATTCGCCCGCTTAAGCACCCGCAGTTTCTCAAGGACCTGATCGTCAACTGTTATATTATCGCCACGCATGTGGAAAGCATTGAAACCGAAGACATCGAACAGGTTATCATAGAAGCCTTTCCTCTCAATACCCTACTGCCGACATCCCAATATATTTTTGAAGAACTCAACGAACTGCGAGAGCGACATGCCGAGGATTCAAAAAACCCGGCTTTGGTCAAGCGTGTTGAGGGCGTCAAACGCATTCTGAAATCGGTGGTCCGCCGGCTGATCTTATCCGATGTCAGCGGAGCGCAGCACTTTCTTGAGCAACTCTATCAAAATAATATTCTGATGTTTGAAGAATTGCCGGCTGATGTTCAATACCTGGTCAATACCCTGAAAATGGCCAGAGATGTTCAGGCACATCTACCGGCCTACATACACCGGCTGGTACATGCCGAAACATCCGAAGATGCAGTCGTTCTTTTAAAATTCTGTCGCAGAGTTCTGCCAACCCTTATTGAAGACAAAGATTGGCATATCGCCCTTTTGCTCACCAAAGCCGTGGACAAGGCCGGCAAAGAGAATCCGGCATTTATAAAAGAAAGCAGCTTATCTTCAAAACCTCAAAGATTTGTGTACAAAGATTTGACAGAGTCTCTGGTCAGCGCATACGAAAACGTTGAGGACGTGGATCGCAAATTTATCGATGAAATCGCCGGATTGATAGGATCTCAGGGTATCGAGATTTTAAGCACGGTTTTAACAGGCAGTGATGATCGACAGGCACGCAAATTTGCCACCGATGCTCTGATTCGACAGGGTAAAATGGCAGAACAGTGGGTCATAAAAGCACTGGGCAAAACCGACCAGCCCTGGTACCTGCTGCGAAATGCCCTGATGATTCTCAGATTTGTCAGCAACAGCGAAAAAGGAGTCGATCGGGCGCGCAGTTTTGTCTCTCACGCGCATCCCCGGGTGCGGGACGAAGCCTTACATACGCTACTCGCGTTAAAGGCCGCCGACGCCGAGCAGTTGGTGGTCAATGCTTTAGCAGACCCCGATGACAAAGTGCAGTGGCGGGCCACTACCACCCTGAGTGAACTCGCTCCGCTCTCAGAAGCTTCCGTTGCCCGAATTGTTGAGATGATTCAAACCGAAATACCCGAAGATCACGAAGCCGCGGCTACCCATTCTCGAAGAGTGTGCAATATCATCAGATCCTTAGGAGCCGTGGTGACCATCAAAAACATCCAGAGCATCGAATCTGCTATTGTCAGCATCGCACAGCAGATCAACAGTCAAAAAAAAGGGCTTTTGCAGCGGCTAAAGAGATCCTCTTCACCCCCCCAAACCGCCATTTTATCAGCCGCCATAGCCACACTGGATAAGATCGGCACTCCGCATTCAGTGGCTTTTCTCGAAAAACTGGCCGGCTCTCGAACAGAACAGGCAGAAGCCGCCCGCGAGGCAATGCAAAGCATCCAATCGCGCTATGCACGGCAGCAGCCAGTAGCCGTTGAAGCTTGAACATTGACCTAAGAGCCAGGTGAAGAACACCTATTTGTTCAGCTGCTTGAGTGCCTGTAATGCCAACATTTTCTTCTTAATGCGTGGCGGGTACAGTCTTTCGACTTTATTGGCCTTATAATCAAAGCGGTTGATGTAGAGCCGACGAATGGGACTGCCGTACACACTGATCATAATGGTGGTGCCGTCAACCGGATTTCCTGTTTGATGAATGCCCTCGTTTAGGGGGCGTGTCAGCTCGATTTCACCCGGCTGCAGATAAACCGGGGCGGCTTGTAATAGCTGGGCAAACCCTTCAACAGAACCATCGTCTTCGCGGCCGTATCGGATAACCCCCAGTTCCCCGACCGCTGAACCCGACACCCCCCAGGAATTATGATCGTGAATCGGCGTATAATCGCCGGGACCGTACAAAAACATGCGCAGGGAAAAAAGCCGCTTCGGATTGAGATACAATAAAATTTCATCATCGATCATCTGGGCCTGCCGCAGATCCGGATACGGATTGCCGGCTTTGATGTTTTGTAGCAGTTTCTCAAACAGCGCCTGATTCCGCAAAAACCCCGGCAGCTCGTTTTGAAAAAATTCTATTCTGGCCGCATCCCCGGAAATTCCTTCGATGGCTTCAGACCAGCGATTACATATGTCCAGCAGCTCCGCCGGCGGCTTGGGTGGTTTCGGCATAACTTCACACTCCCTTGCTTTCAAAATTTACATAACCATTTAGAGTAAGGATTTCAAAATTTACAGCTACTGGCCTCTTGCTGCTTGCTGCTGGCTGATAGTCTGAGCTCCATATCTGCCGATTCTAACCTTTAGGCTCCAGATTCGCGAGATGAGCGCTTTAGAATCAAACAGATAAATTTGTAAGGAACAGGAAGCATTCATCTGCTCGTCGTTAGCCAGATGCCAGCAGCGAGCAGCCAGAAGCCAGCTTTAGGAATTCTCCAGCCGAACATACTGGTCGTAATAGGCAGCGCCGGAGCCAATATCGGTTAAGCGAGCTGCAATCAACTGATTGACGCCTCCCCCCCGGCTGATCCAGTCTCCACGGCGGTAGATGACCACCTCCGGGTGAAGACCTTCCAGGGTTTGCACTGCAACCTTCAGTCGTCCCAGCGGCGAAACCAGCTCAACCGGCTTTTGCAGGTTTAAATTCTGCAGACCGGGACTGTCAGGCGCCACCCAGACCTCCGGGGGTTGTTTTTGATCCTCAGGCAGTATCTGAGAATGAATGGCTTTGCGGCGTACCAAAGATAACAGGCGCATTGGGTATTCTGCCGGTGCTTGCGTTTCGGGATGTAGGATATAGGGAAAACGGTAGCGGCCATCCTGATGGGCAAAGTCCAAACCCGCGTATGCAATTTTCGGCCGGTTGGACCGCACGCAGCCGCAATCCCGTAACTGCTCGAGCGTTGTTGACAAAAAGGGCGAATCCAATGATGCCCGCAAGCAATCTTCGGCAGACGGCAAATCAAGCGGTGGATCCAGTCGTTCACCCACCTGTCTGAGAATCCAGTAGTCGTCCCGGGCCTCACCGGGAGCCGTCAGGGCCGGACAGACGTATTGAACCTGCTCATGCAGATAAGACCCGATAATGTCTTCCTGCTCCATAATCAGCGTACTGGGCAATACCAGATCGGCGTGCTGGGCCGTATCTGTCATAAAGGCATCGACCACGACTTTAAAATCAACCTTGGCCAAAGCCTTTATCATGAGCAGCGAATCCGGCGCCTGATTGATGACATTGGCGCCGTTGATCCAGATCATCTCCATCGGTGGATGTTCCGCCGCCAGGATTTCCCGGGCAATTACCGGAAATTGAAACGAGCGCCGCGGCCGTTTTTCCTGTTCCCGCAGCCATCTCAAATTCAGGTTGCGGTAAGAATGCAGTTGAAAATAACTGCCGCCGCCCGAGCGCCCAATGTTACCGGAAAGCAACGCCAGAGCATTGATAAATCGCACATTTTCACCACCATATCGATAGCGCTGTAAGCCGGTACCGATCAGGGTGGCCACCGGCTCTTTCAGCGCATAGCACGCATAAATCTGCTCAAAATCCGTTCGGGATACATCGCAGGCTTCCAGCAGATGGCTAATCGACTGGGATTTGATCAAATCCAAAAACTTATCCGGTGCCCGTGTATGGTGCAAAATATCAGGATCGATACCATCGTTTTGAGCCAACAACTGTAACACAGCTGCCGCCAGAAAACGATCGGTGCCGGGGCGAATACGAATCTGCATGTCTGAATGGGTGCGGTTTCCATCGCCGCCCGGCGAAATTGTTAACACCCGGATGCTATTTTTGCGGGCCCGTTTGACCAGAGCGGCCGTATGAACCGAGCTGCGCGAGAGATCTTTGCCCCAGTTGACGATTCGAGAGGCATTGAGCAGATCGTTGATGTCATTATTTTCGCGGGACCCAAAATCATGCACACCTGCCATATAGCCGGCGGCATCGCACAGCGATCCGCGCAAGCGGCTGGTGCCCAGACGGGCAAAAAGCAGACTGGTGGCTTCTTTTAAAATGCCTTTGGCGCCCTCGTTATGGATATGCAAAATGGCCGTGGGCCGAGAACGCAGCGCCTGAATCTTGGCGGCGCACAGCTCCAAGGCTTCATCCCAGCTGATCGTCTGCCAGCCGGTCTGGGTTTTCAGCTGCGGAGAGGTGATGCGATCGGAGCTTTGAACCCGTCTGACATGATCCTTGAGTTTGGCGCAGGTAAACCCGGAGGTAAACGGATTGTCGGGATTACCCTTCACCTTCACTTTGCCGTCCGCTGTTTGTCTGACAATGATCGAACAGGCATCCGGGCAATCCATGGTGCAGGCAGTAGTAGCCTTTTTCATTATTTGATTCATTGTTGGTAAATTAAGCAGCGGGAAAAATTTAGTCAAGAATGGAGTGGCTTGGGTATAGATGAGGGAATGCGGATTCAACCTGCCTTTGATGATACATTTTCAGGTAAGTCGGCAGAGTGCAATACATGCGGGGGCCATTTAAATTATTAAAGGATAAATTTTATGTGTCAGGTTAAAATTATTATTGAAAATCTTACATTGACATTATGATTTTCAAGCTTTATTATTGAGCTATGATTTCCAGACCGAAAGCACTTAGTCGTATTGAAAGCGCATTTCGCGTTCACCCTATCGCAGCGCTTCTCGGTCCTCGCCAGTGCGGCAAAACAACGCTGGCACGGATGATCGCAGAGCAGGAGCCGTGTACGTATTTTGACCTTGAAAATCCTGTCGATAACCGTCGTCTAACTGCGCCCATGCAGACGCTGGAAGGACTTACCGACCTTGTCGTCATTGATGAAGTTCAACGACAACCTAACCTATTCGAACTGCTCAGGGTTCTCGTTGATCGTCCCCGAAATGCCGCCCGTTTCCTCCTTCTCGGTTCGGCTTCACCCCATTTGGTCAAAGGCGTCTATGAATCGCTTGCAGGGCGTATCGGGCTTATAGATTTATCCGGATTCAATCTTATTGAGGTGGGTGATGAACACCAGGTGACCCTCTGGATACGAGGCGGGTTTCCAAGGTCTTTTTTGGCAGATGATGATGCTGCGAGCGTCTCATGGCGCGAAGACTTTGTGCGCACTTTTCTTGAGCGGGACATACCTCAACTTGGTATCACAATTCCATCCGAAACCCTCAGAAGATTCTGGACAATGGTCGCACACTATCACGGTCAAGTGTGGAACGCAGCCGATTTCGCCAGATCGCTGGGCACTTCAGAAAATACCGCCCGTCGCTATCTGGACATTCTCGCAGGCGCTTACATGGTCCGCGTGCTTCCTCCCTGGTTCGAAAATATCCGCAAGCGCCAGGTCAAAGCACCAAAAGTCTATATTCGGGACAGCGGGATCTTACACAGCCTGCTCCAGCTGAATTCCCTAGCTGATTTGCAAGGACACCCGAAGATCGGTGCATCCTGGGAGGGTTTTGCAATTGAGCATGTGATCAGTGTATTTGAAACCAGGGATGCCTACTTTTGGGCAACTCACGCCGGTGCTGAACTGGACCTGCTGGTGATGACAAGCGGTAGGCGCTATGGCTTTGAATTTAAATACGCGGATGCACCCGGCCGGACGCGCTCCATGCACAGCGCCATCAAAGATTTGCAGCTGGAGCATCTTTGGGTTGTCTATCCGGGTGCACAGGAATACGCTCTCCACGAAAAAATCTCCGTCATTCCCATGAAATCGGTTGCAGACTTATTGGAAAAACTGCAGCAATCCGCTTGAATTGGACCATCGTATCATACGATGCCCTAATGAACCCTCCTATCAGAGCCTAATCGAGAAAATTTAAAAGTTGCAGATTGCATCCGGCTGTCTAAAAATTTAGCTTTACCGATAATTTGTGTGCGCAGGCACGAAGTCCACAATTTTAGAGATGCCATATTTAAATAGATTGTATATCGATATCTCGAATAACATCGATAAAATGTTATCTATTTTCTATCTCACTTGACTGAGCAAAACGAATTCTTACTTATTTCTTATTTACAAAGCAGATGTAAGCCGTTTTGGCGAAACCTTTTAAAATTAAATAATATAGGTTCGGATCAGTGAAACGTTTACAGAATCAGGAAAAGAAAAAACCAGCCGGCTCGTGGCTCAAGAAATTAAGCATTATCTTAATCAGCCTTTTCTTACTTTACGTGATCGCCGGCTTTTTTGTCCTTCCACGCCTGCTCAAACCCAGACTGGAAAATGAACTGGCCAATCAGCTCGGACGCAAAGTTACGATTGAAGAAATTAGAATCAATCCCCTCGCTTTATCAGCTGCCATAAGAAAATTAACCGTCTACGAGAAAGACGGTGAGCCGTTTTCGGGATTTGAGGAGCTGTTTGTCAATGCCCAGCTCTTTTCTTCGATCATCGAATGGGCCGCAAAATTAAAAGAAATTCGTTTGCTGGCCCCTTTTGGGGTGCTGAAACTGTTGCCCGACAACAATAAAAACATCGACGACATCGTTGCGAAATTCAGCCAGCCCAGGCAAGCACCGCCGCCGGACCAAAAATCTGAATTGCCTCGTGTGGTCATTTCAACGTTTCAGGTTAAAGACGGAAAATTCAGCCTCGAGGATTTAACCGGAAAAGAACCAATCGCCCAGACATTCACCCCGATTACATTTACTCTGGAGAACCTGAGCACTTTAGAAGAACGCCAGGGTGCCTTTAAATTCGTCTTTGCGGGACCCAGCGGGGGCCAGTATCAGCTGGACGGACAGCTCTCGGTTAATCCCGTCCGGATTCAAGGAAGCTATTCCACCTTGCACACCGACCTGAGTCACTTCTGGCAGCATATAAAAGAGCGGGTAAATTTCCAGATTGTCAAAGGCGCAATAGGAGCCAGCGGAAATTATTTGCTGGAACTCAGAGGTGACACATTGAACGCCAAACTACAAAATGGTCGATTCGAGCTTAAAGATTTTCAGTTGACTGAAAAAGGCCAAGATAAGGTGCTTATTTCGATACCGTCCTTTGGCGTGCATGGGATCAGTGCCGATTTAAAAACCCGGGAAATCATGGTGCAAGAAGTTAAAACCGCTGATGCTGCGTTCGTTTCATGGCTTGAACCTGACGGCACCTTTAAATTGCGAAGTTTATTGCTGCCGGACTCGCAAAAATCGCCAGAGAAAAACAAACCCAGCGACAACGAGCCCGAAACGACTGCAGGCCGGCCATGGCTCGCATCCATCAATAAAATTGAAGTGGCCAACTGGAGCGCTGCCATTGAAGATCGCACACTGCCCAAACCGGCAAAATTTTCCTTTGACAACATCACCGTCAGGATAGACGATCTAAGCACTAAAAAAAACGCGAAGGCTAAAGTCGACATTGCACTTATGATAAACCAGGCAGGAAAAGTTAAGGTGAACGGTTCCGCCGGCATCGATCCGTTGATGGCGGATTTAAAAGTGGTTTCTGACAAAATTGAGCTAAAATCCTTTCAGCCGTATGCCGACACCGCGGTCAACGCCCAAATCGAAGCGGGTACCATTAGTTCAGAAGGACGCGTTGTGTATCAGGGCAAAGAGGGTCAACCGCAAATTCGCTATGAAGGAGAAATGAGTCTTGATGGCCTCGAGATGAGTGACCGTGTACAAACCAAAGAATTCATCAAACTCGCTCAGTTCAAAACCAGCGGCACTGTTCTTGAACTTCTTCCCAATAAGTTACAGGTGGCTGAAGTTTTAATCGACAAGCCATACATAAACGTAACCATCGACCCAAATGGCACGGTCAATGTTGCTGATGCATTCGCACCTGCTGAAAAAGGAAAAGGCGATCAGAAAGGAAGTCAAAACCTGCTGCAACGTTTGGCTGACTTTTTAACGACGCAAATCAAAGGACCCATGCCGATGGGCATTGAGCTTGTTCAACTCAATAATTTTTCGGCAGATTTTGTCGACGGAACCATAAAGCCTGCTTACAGCGCTCAGCTGGAAATTACCAAAGGAACGGTCAAGGGGCTATCTTCCGATCCTTCAGCCAGGGGGGACTTCAAGATAGAAGGCACCATCGACCAGTCAGCCGCCATTGAAAGCGCCGGTCAGATGAATCCGATGAATGCGCTGCACTATGCCAAGATTGATTTTTCTCTAAAGGATTTTGACCTTGTGGCCGTTACGCCGTATTCCGGCAAATATGCCGGGCACAAAATCGCAGAGGGCAAATTACATCTGGAGCTGGCATATCTTGTTGACAATCAAACGATTGATGCCGGCAATAAAATTTATATCGATCAACTAACCCTGGGTGATAAGGTCGACAGCCCTGATGCGCCCAACTTACCGCTGGAACTCGGGATTGCGCTGCTCAAAGACGCCAATGGTCGCATCACCCTTAATGTGCCTGTCCGCGGCAACGTCAAAGACCCGAAGTTTAGCATCGGTCAATCCGTAAACGATGCGCTTACGAAAACAATTGATGATGCCGGCAAATCGCCGTTTGCGACCATCGCGGAAATCGATGGCTTCAAAGGCCAAGAACTTCGTATTATCGAGTTTGAATCGGGCCTTTCGGAATTGAATGCGCAGGCGAAGAAAAAACTGGATGCACTGGCTAAATTCCTCAACAAAAAAACTGAATTAACACTGGGTGTTGCGGGAACTGCCGACCGTCAGGTGGACGGGACTCCTGCTTCTGGGAAGCAAACGGAAAAAGCAGAGTCCGGCGATGCGCCCAAAGCTGACAGTTCATCGCAACAGGATCAGGCCCAAGGTCAGGTTGTCGATGATGAGCAACTAAAAATGCTTGCCCAAAAGCGTGCCGAGCAGGTGAAAGCATATTTGACCCAGTCCGCCAAGGTTGCCGAAAAGCGTGTTCAATTGAAACCGGCTCAAATTAAATCCGCGGCCGGCGGCGGTTATGGCCATGTGGAACTATTTTTGGCTGTACAGCAATAATCCGGTTGCGATGATCTACTTGTCCGCAAGATGGCCTAACGATCACTGTAAGCTAAATACTTTGTTCGGGGCGCGACCGAATGCGCGGGTATCTGCCCCCTGATAGCCGAAAAACGAGAAAGAGAAAGAAACATGCAACACGCTCGTCTAATGCAAAAAAACAACTATGACAGGCCTGCTTTTGGACATCAGGATTTTCGCATCACTGCAAAACCGGTGGGGGCTGTCAATTTCTTGAGACTTCTGCCGGTTTTTTTCTCGATTCTGCTAATGCTAACGGGTTGTGCGACGACATTGCCCACCGATGTCCAGCGCCCGCCTTCGACGTCATTTGCAGAATACGAAACCACCTCCACAGGGCAGCTTTTTGAGGAAGCAGCGCTTCAGCATCCTGGAAAATCGGGGTTTGCGCTTATCCGCAAGGGACGGCCGGCATTTACCGGCCGAATCGCCATGACCGCCATCGCTGAAAAGACCATAGATCTGCAGTACTACATCTGGGAGCCCGACACCACCGGCCGGATTTTTGCCCTGCGACTGGTCGAGGCTGCTGACCGGGGGGTGCGTGTCCGTGCACTGCTGGACGACAACACCCTTGAGGGCCGGGACTCGCCCATCGCCGCCATCGATGCGCATCCCAACATCGAGATCCGCATCTTTAACCCGTTCGCCCACCGCGGGTCCCGTATCTTTGGTTTCCTAACAGACTTTGACCGTGTCA